>JAPUFN010000257.1 GCA_027293665.1 Gammaproteobacteria bacterium
AGCGTCGATGATTACCGGTATTGCGATGGAAGTTGACGGCGGCCGCTGTATCTAAGCGAGACTAGCCACTCTCGGCATCCATGCGATCCATGAAGTAGCACAGGCAGTCCTGGCGAACGACATACGGGTCAGTCGTGTACATCGCGGGAACTACGGAACGTTTCAACAGTATTTCATCTCCGTCGATTTCGAAGAACTCTGCAGTCACATCACGATGGTCCACATCGAGTACATTGAGTACGGCGTCGATTCCCAAAGTGGTGGTTCCAAATCTGGAGCCAGCGGCCAGCTCATGAAAGTTGATAGCTTCGACGCCGCCGGTGAGCACTAAAGGCGTGTCCAGTTCATCGTCAGCAAACGAAAAGTCAATGCCGCGCCGCACGTGGACACGGCCAAGCGCACGAAAAAGATTGAATTCGGCCGGCGTCGCGGTTGGCACGGCATCGAGCTCCATGGCTCGATTAAGATAGTCGTAAACCCGTTGCTCACATCGCGCATCACCAACGGGTCCAACTTCCAACGTGATTGCAGGACACCTTCTGGCGAACTCGCGTGTCAACACGGTATCTGGCTCACGAACGTAGACGGCTTTGTCCGAGAAAAGGTAGGCAAGCCCTAGATTCTCCGGCTGCAGATCCGTTACGACGGCGTAGTAAGGGTTGTGCCCGGTATTGTTGTGCAGGTCGACGGCCGCGAACAGCGAGCGGTCCGCAATCGCGCTTCGCACAGCCTGAGCCAGCGCACCACCGGCACCCGTTGCGCCGTTCCAGATTCTGTTGAAATCCGGCTGATCAGGCAGCACACGCAGCCCCTGGGACGCGGCCGCTACGTTACCGATGAAAATCGTCATACCCCTCGAAAGCTCGGGTTGATCGGCCAGATAGCGGCGCAGGCCATCCCAGCCACTCGTCTCATTGCCATGGAGCAATACCGAGACAAACAGCGAGGATTCGCGAGCCGCGGAAAGATGAATCAGAGTGGGGCCACCAAGTACGGCGAGTAATTCTTCCGCCCGGCAATCGAGTAATCCTTCCGGCAATTCGGAGAGCATTCTCAACGGCACGTCAAAGCGTCCAGGTGTGAACAGGCTGACCTTCATCCTGCAGAGCGCAGTATGCTCTCACCAGCGCATGCAGATCAGCACCGTGGAGCTCCGTCCAGCCGCGCTGCCAGGCGGCGCCATTTTGACCCGAGTCTACGCGTGCCGCGATCACTTCGAGATAATCATCAATGTCGGATTGCGGAATGTTCTGGCTCTGCAGACCCCGCCGGGCACGTGGTAGGAGATCATCAATAATCAGCTTACGAATCGGGATCTCCTTCTTTTTTCCGTTGATCACCCAGCAGACGCGCGCGTTCAAACCATAGCGGGCAGCTGTGTAAAAATTGTCTTTAGCTATGTTGAACGGAAGCGAAGCTTCAATCGGCTCGATGTCCAACCCGAATCCGCGTACCAGGCCAAAATAGAACGCCGCGTTCGCTATGCAGTCTTTGATCGTGGGTCCTGCGGGAATCACCCGGTGTTCGATTCGCAGATGCACCTGCCCGTCGAAATCGAACCCGATCAATGGCCGATTCCAGCGCCACAACGTTCCGTTGTGGAATCGCACGTGACTGAATTTACTCGGAGGATCGTTCTTCACTGCGGGAATCAGGATCAGATGTTCGCTCTGATTTTCTTCAAATATCTCCAGCAACGACTCCTTCGCGTAATCTGCTCCGAAGCTGACCCGCGACGGATAGCGGTCACCGACGTTTACTGCCTGTTCAAACAAAGGAATGCGCGTTTCATCCCAGAGGCTATGACCAAATAAATAGGGTGAATTCGCACTGGCCGCTACCAGCGGCGCTGAGGCGACAATGGATGCATTGAAATCCCGCACCGCACGCTCGGGTTTACCCTGCAGGTGGATCTGGAAGGAAGTCGCGGCAGCTTCCAGCATCACATCGGGATGTGTCGTTACAAGTTCAGCATCGCCCTCTATGTTCAACTCCAGAGGCTTCCCGTCTCGCAGCGCCATCACTCGATCGTTGAGGGACTGATAACGCACCATGCTCGACATGTACTCCGACGACAACATGGATTCCTCAATAGTCGGCAGGATGCCGATAGTAACGAGACGGCAGCCGGTCTCTTCGGCAACTTCGCAGCAGGATTTCCATGTTGCGGCGAGCTCGTCATGAAGGCGGGAAAACACTCTTCCCGTCAACGCAGTGGGGCTGCCATTGAGTTCCACGTTGAACGCTGCAAGCTCCGGAACGACCAGCGGATTGTTTAGCGTCTTCAGGTACTCTTCGTTCTTTGGCACAGGATTACCGGAATCATCCACGAGCCAGGCTTCGAGCTCAAAACCCGCCACGTCGCCGCGCTTACTGAACTCACCATGTGAAAACAGAGACCGCAACAGCTCCGTTTCCTCATCCAGCCTGCTGCGGAATTCGCTGAAGTCTTCCGCGTCGAAGTATCTTCTGTCTATTTCATCGCCCATCTTCTTCGCCTATCGTGCAAACCGGCTGCGGTTGATCAGGCGCAACACCGAGAATCGACATTGTCCGCTGATTTTGTTTTTCTAACCAACTTCTGACTTTACCGAAGAAGCAGGCGGGGTGTCATCTTCGATAACTGCAGCGTTTACAGGGGGTTTACCATGACAAGATTGACGCGCATCCATCAGATTGCGGCCAGATCAGGTGATCTGGAGGCCGCTCTTGAATTCTATCGCGACAAGCTCGGTGCCAGGTTCATCGCTAAATTTGATCCGCCTGGATTGTTGTTCTTCGATTTCAATGGGGTACGCCTGCTTCTCGAAGCAAACGCACCAGAGACGGTTATCTACTTCAGGGTGGATGACATCGAATCGAGCCACGCTGAACTCGCAGCTGCGGGGATAGAATTCACTACCGAACCTCACGCGGTTCACAAGGATGACGACGGGGTATTCGACAATCCCGGCACCGAGGAATGGATGGCTTTTTTCAAGGATCCCGCCGGTAACACACTGGCGCTTGTAAGTCGCAAAATGCCGGATAAAGGCACGGAGTGAACTCGCAACCTTATCGCAAAATCTGGTTACTCCGAATGGTTCTGCCGGGTCGCTGGGGACGCTGGCTGACGAGCCTGCTGATATTCAGTGGCATGTTTCTCCTTCTGGGTAGTGCCGGCGTGTGGACGGACATCCTGCCGGATTCCGCGAGGTCAAGTCGCAGCGCCTCGTTCTTCTTCTGCGTGATTCTTGCGTACATCATTCCGGTCTTCCACTTCATCTGTGAGCGAAGCCAGACGGCGCTGTGTGCTCTGACCCCTGTACTGGATCTGGATGTGGAGCAAATCGCGCTGCAGGAACGGGCTTTGATTCACAAACCACGCCGCTGGCGCCTGATCGTGTTGTCGGTCGGCTTGCTCGCAGGCTCTGCTCACAATGCCGTGCTCTGGATTGCCAACGGTGATGTCCCAGTCTCGTCTAATATCGGGACTTGGGTAGTGACGGTGTTTGCAACCATGGCGGTCTGGCTGGTGATGACTACAGTGGTTTTTGCGCTCGTTCACAACGCTTCGCTATTCGCCCGCCTTAGCAAAAGGCTGAAAATCGATCTGCTCAACACACCCGCGCTCAAACCTTTCGCCACTGTCGCAGTGATTTCCACGTTGGCAATGATTGGCGCGCAAGCAGCCTATCCCCTCATGCTGATGGAAGGCGAAATCAGCACGATAACCTACCTGCCTGGACTGGTGGCGACCGCTGGTCCAATGCTCCTCATGTTGTTTCTACCGATCTGGCCAGTACACCGTCTATTAGCCGACCAGAAACGTAAGACGATCGATGGTCTGACGCAGCAGATCGTCAACGCACCGCGGATGACTGACGATCAGCAAGCCGCACTCGCCGAACTCAACCCGTTACTCGCCTTTCGCCGCGAGATCATGCAGGTTCCTGAGTGGCCGTTCGACATTGGTCTTCTGGCCCGTCTGCTCCTTTACCTGATTCTGCCACCGCTGACCTGGGTCGGCGCCGCTCTGATTGAGAACCTCGTAGACTCTGTGCTTTAACCAGGCCGCGCAACCGACGAGACAGAGTTCTCAATTCCGTCATTATCCACGTGACCGCATCGACAGGCCTGATACCCTCGATAGGGCACCTACTTAAGCCTTGCCCGGATCCACAACCAGGCCAATTGTGTTTTATGACCGAACTAGCAGAAGCAAAGCCGCCAGAACCCGACTACTCGATGTGGCCACGTCGCAACGACCGCGAACAAGTACATCTCGCACGCAAATCTTACGCGTTGAAAGTAGCCCGCTCGGTGGCAAAATCTGTAGACAACAGGCGCAAGCGAGCCGAAGTCAAAGCCGAGTTCTACAAAGTCTTAATGACGCTCCTCGAAAAGCAGGCGACCAGCCGTGAGGGTCTTGAAGTCCTCTACCGCAAGACTGTGCTGAGTCTGTTCGGATGTCTGGCTGTAGCGGTTGCCATCATCTCGATACTGATCGCCTTTATTTGAGAAACTAACGACCCGGAACCTACGCTACGCAGCCATTCGATCACTGCGTGGCTGAGCTGATTTCTCAGTTCGCTCTTCTTCTTCAGGGCGCTTCACATAGAGATACTGATCCACCGAATGCGGGTCCAGCACGGAAATAGCTTGAGCGATTTCCAATGCCCACGGCTTACCCTTTTCAATGTTTACCCCTAGAAAAACGGCATATCCAATCGCTGCTCCCAGAGTCAAAAACGCAAACAAAACTTCCATCGGGCTATCTCCAATCAATTGCTGGATCTATAAAACACCACCCGGAGGCGCCGAGGAGATAACAATGATGGGGTCTTGAGGGAGGTTGTTATCTCGCCGGCGTTGCACCGGGAGATAACGATGCAAACGCTAACGCAGAACCGGTGCGGACACTGCCGTGTGCGCGTGGTTCCAATCACCAATAAATTGCATAGTTAGTCGTTTCATGGGCGCGGGATTCTACGCTTAAGCAGTCTGATTGCAAGGCGTTGCGACAAAACGCCATCATTCGGCGACCATCGGTCGATTCAGAGATCTTCCAGGTCCTTTCGCGCCCGCCGCAAAGCCTTCTTCGCCTCTCCTTTCACCTGTGGAAAAGCAAGTTCCAGCGAACGCATTTTTGCGACGAGCACCGCTGCGACCAGCAGACGGGTGAACCACTTCTTGTCGGCTGGAATGACATACCAGGGTGCACAATCTGTGGACGTGGCGCGGATAGTCTCTTCATACACCCGGGTGTAGTCATCCCAGTAACGTCGCTCTCGAATGTCGGCCTCGGAGAATTTCCAGTGTTTTTCCGGATGATCGAGCCGCTCTTGAAAACGTTCCTTCTGTTCTGCCGCAGATACATCGAGAAAGAACTTGAGAATCTGAATCCCATTGCGGGTCAGGTAGCGCTCAAAATTGTTGATATCGACATAACGCTGCGCCCAGATATCAGGCTTGATCAGATCAGCGGGAAGCTTCTGGGTCTCCAGCAGTTCCTGATGCACCTGAACGATCAGGACTTCCTCATAGTAGGATCGGTTGAAGATCCCGATCTCACCGCGTGCTGGCATTCGCCGGTGGTAGCGCCAGAGGAAATCGTGGTCGAGGTCTTCATGATGAGGCTGCTTGAACGAGGTTACCCGACACCCCTGTGGATTCAAGCCAGACATAACGTGCCTGATCGTGCTGTCTTTGCCAGCCGCATCGCGAGCCTGAAAAATGATAAGGAGCGACCAGCGGTCCTGCGCTGCGAGCATCATCTGCTGTTGCGCAAGCCACTCGATACTCCGGTCGAGCATCTGCGCAGCATCTTCCTTGAAATCAGCAGAAAAACCACCTGTGTCCGCGGGGTTTGAATCCTGCAAGCGGAAGTTCTCCGGATCATCCACACGATATGGCTGAATGAACTCAGGGATGTCCGACAGATCCAACTTTGTCATGCTGCCACCTGGAATTTCAATTCATCATAACCGCTATACTCTCAAGTACCCCACTTTCGGAGACCCCTTCACCCAGAGGTGTTGAACTCATGGCTGACGAACCGACAACCGAATACGAACAAGCGCTCAAGCGCTCGAACCGGGAATTTCACGAGGAGTGGCCGATAGATCTCAAGCGCGATCCCAACGACGTGCCGCTCGAAGCGCTCAATCCGGCTCATCCTGGTCTTTTCGAAGCAAATGCCGTGCTGCCCTATTTCGAACGACTGCGCCGCGAGGAGCCTGTGCACTACTGTGCGGAGAGCCAGTTTGGTGCGTACTGGTCGATCACGAAATACGATGACATCAAGCACGTGGATTCCAGTCATGAGATCTTCTCTTCAGA
>JAPUFN010000258.1 GCA_027293665.1 Gammaproteobacteria bacterium
GGATGTCAGATTGCGTGCCCGTCGCGATGTCGACCCGGTGAATTCCACCCGCGGACCAATAGATGATGCTCGCGGAATCCGGAGTGAAATCCATGTTCGGGTACACGCCGTGAACGGCCCAGCTTTCCTGCATGTCCTGATCGAGCTGGTCGACGAGCATTCGTTCCGCGCCGGTCTCGAGGTCTTTTACGAATAACCGGCTGACGGCGCGCACCCGTCGGACGAATGCGAGCAGCTTACCGTCAGGCGAAGGTGTTGGTCGGACCGCGCCGCCCGCACCGCCGGCTATGTCCTGAGTCTCACCGGTCTGCAGAGTCAGACGCTTGATGCGGAACACTTCCTTGTTCGTGTCCTGCGCATAAATGAACTGATCGCCCGGTGTGGTGTTCTGGCTGTAGTAGATGCCCGTGCCATCGGCGGTAAACATCGGCTCGCCCAGTTCCTTCTGATACTTTTTGTTGGGGCGCTCCACTGCCGCAACCCCGTTGCCACCCGCTACGTGATACAGCCAGATTTCACCGGCACCCAGTGAGCGCTGTGTGGTGAAGTGTTTGCGCGCCGCAATGTAGCGCCCATCCGGCGACCAACTGGGATTGTTGGTGAGCTGGAACTTCTCGTGGGTAATTTGTCGCGGATTACTGCCATCTGTGGCCATCACCCAGATATTGTCCGCGCCATCGCGGTCGGAAGTGAATGCGATATCTGCACCGTCGGGGCTGAAGCGGGGCTGCATGTCCCAATGAAATCCGGCAGAGATGTTGCGGGCTTCGCCACCCTGGATCGGTAGCAGATAGATGTCGCCTAAAAGATCGAACGCGATGGTGCTGCCATCCGGGCTCACATCCAGGCTCATCCAGGTGCCTGCCTGTGTGTCGATCTGAATTTCCTGCGGCGGGACACTGAAATCCGGTTGAGTGACATTCCATTCCGGCGTCTCCGGGGCGTCCGGCGTATCCCCGGCGGCAACCAGCGCAGAGAAGGGTAGCGCGCACAGCGTCAGGATCCCCAACTGACACAAGGGCTTGCAGATGCGTTGCGCGCCGGGCCGCGCGTATGAGTTGTTTTCCTGCAAGTCTGGGTTCCTCTCCGTTAAGCGGACTAGTCCGGGTTGAATGCGTAGCGCCCGCTGCCAAACAGGACGATGGCTGCCGCACCAAAAAGATAGAAACCCTGCAACTCGAGTTCCCAGCCACCAGTGTTGCCCAGTGAGAATATGTCGTCGCTATGTGCAAGACCTATTGCGACCAGCATGTTCACGATGAGTAGCACGGCACCGGCGCGGCAGGCTGTTCCAGCAACGATCATGACCGGTGCGATGATCTCTCCGATGAACACGGCGTAGGCGAGAAAACCGGGCAAGCCAACCCCTGCCAGATGTCCGCTTATCCAGCTCAGTGCTGCATCGTTACCGATTTTCGAGATGCCGTGAAACAGCATCAGCCCACCTACGGTGAGGCGCAGCATGAGTTTTCCCAGGTTGTCGTAGAAGGGTTGGTCCAACGTATCTCTCCTTACTGGAGTGCGTGCACCCAGATGTTGCGATAGCTCACGCTGAGGATCACGAATTCATACTCGGGGCAAGCGCCACGGTCCTCTGTAGGTGGGAGTCAACATTGCGTTCGCAGCTTTGTTAGAAGAAAAATGTTGTTTGCCATTATCCCAGTCGAGTGCGTCGCCGGTGCGTAGCGCGATATTGCCAAGGTGTGCATTTACCGCGGCGAGACTTGCAGTCTTGACGTCGCACACAGGGGTCTTGCGGCTGCGAACGCAATCGATGAAGTTGCTCGTGTGTTGATCCAGGCCGCGCGCATCAGGGCGCGCGATTCGCGCGGGCTGGGCGGCGAGTTTGTAGCTCGACGTGCCGTCTGTCGAACGTTGTGTTTCTGGAAAAATTTCCCACTTCTGGCGGTCGACGACCAGTGTGCCGTTGTTGCCGATGAACGCAATGCCATGGGTGCGCTGGAAAGGTCCCAGGCCAATGCCTACCGCGTGCTCCCAGATCATTGAAAAGCCGTCGAACTCGTAGATTGCCTGCTGCGTGTCCGGGGTCTCCATGGCGCTGTCGGGGTAAGCAAAATTGCCGCCGGATGACATCACGCGATTCGGGTACTCGGCCTGCATGCCCCACACCACGATGTCGATCAGGTGCACGCCCCAGTCGGTCATGAGTCCGCCGGCATAGTCCCAGTACCAGCGGAAATTGAAATGAAAACGGTTGGGGTTGAATGGCCGCTCGCGCGCGGGGCCGAGCCACATGTCGTAGTTGACACCAACCGGCGTGGCTGCGTCGGGTTTGACCGGGATGCTCTTGATCCAGTCCATGTAGGCCCAGGCTTTGACGGTGCGTATCTCGCCAAGCTGACCCGAGTGAACATAGTCCATGGCGTCGAGCCAGTGCGCGCCGCTGCGCTGCCACTGCCCGACCTGTACCACACTGCCGTGGTGCTCGGCAGCGGCGACCATTGCCTGGCATTCAGCCACGGAATTGCCCAGGGGTTTTTCAACGTAGACATCCTTGCCTGCTTCACAGGCATCTGCCATCTGCAGGCAGTGCCAGTGATCGGGTGTGCCGATGATCACGGCATCGACATCTGGATCATCCAGAAGGGAGCGGTAATCTGCATGGAGCTTTGGCCGGATGCCCGTCATCTCGACAACATCGCCAGCCCGCCTTTCGAGCACGCTGTTATCGACGTCGCACAACGCCGTGCACCGGGTGCCGGGTACTTTCAGCATGGAGCGCAAGTCGGAAAAGCCCATCCCGTTGCAGCCGATCACGCCTACATTGATCGTGTCGCTGGCTGCTGCCCGCAACCCGCCGAACGGCCCGATACTCGTGCTCAGTGCCGCAAGCCCGGTGCTGGCAAGAAATCGTCGTCGATCCACTATCCCCCTCGCATGCGTTCTGCGGCGGCCACCAGTCTAACGGAACCGACCATCGTGGGGTGGGAATTTGCAAAGTTGCGGTGCCTAGCCGATCAACAGTCGTGCGAATTGGGTTCGCCCTTGATGGGACCCTTGAGAT
>JAPUFN010000259.1 GCA_027293665.1 Gammaproteobacteria bacterium
TTCACTCGCAACTCGGCGCGGAGAAAGGCACGAGCATCTATCTACTGAAACTCTTCCCGGGGAGTCCGGCTAAATTGCTGGCAAAGATCGCCGGTCTGCCGCGACCGACCAACTGCCTCTAAAATAGTCTGCAAAGCAGCGACAACTCAGCGCAGCCGGTAGTTGATCACCTCGCCGATTATGATGGTTGTCGGACCCACAATGTTCGCCGCACGCACTTTGCCCGCCAGATCACTTAGATCCCCTATCACGGTTCTCTGCTCGGGGAGCGTGGCCTTCTCGACCAGTGCAGCCGGAGTAGCGGCAGGCAGGCCGTGTTCAATGAGCTTTGCGAGTATGTCCTCAAGTCCCGGCAGACCCATGTATATCACCAGTGTCTGCCCGGGTTTGGCAAGCTCCGGCCATTCCAGATTGGTTCGGTCGGATGCACGATGACCCGTCACGAATCGCACGGATTGCGCAGCGTCGCGATGCGTCAACGGAATGCCGGCGTAGCTTGCGGCACCCGTTGCCGCGGTGATACCTGGTATCACTGAACAGTCGATCCCCGCTGCGGTAAGGACTTCTATCTCTTCGCCGCCGCGGCCGAAGATGAAAGGATCACCTCCTTTGAGGCGAACTACGTTGCGGCCGGCTTTCGCGTGCGCAATCAGCAGCGCGTTGATTTCCTCCTGGCGTGTCCCGGGAAACTTCCGTTTCTTCCCAACGTAAATCTTCTCCGCATCGCGTCTTGCGTATTCGAGAATCTGTGCGTTCACCAGATTATCGTAGAGAATGACATCGGCTCCCTGCACGGCGCGTAGTCCTTTGAGCGTCAATAACTCAGGATCTCCCGGTCCTGCACCCACGAGTAACACGCAACCTGCGGCAGTGCCGGCTGAAGACAGGTGCGCAGACAGTTCGGCCTCAAAAGCACGGCCCGCGGCAGAAGCATCGCCGCGCATTGCGCGTTCACCGGCCTGCCCGGTGATGATCCGTTCCCAGAACTGCCGACGTTCGCTGATTGTGCTGAGGCGGCTTTTAATCTCGTCACGACGCGTGCTGATAAACTCAGCCAGACGGCCCAGGCCGGGTGGCAGTCGCGCTTCGATCCAACCTCTTACGACTCGCGCCAGCGTCGGCGAGTTGCCAGCCGTTGAAATCGCAACCAACACCGGCGAGCGATCGATAATACCGGGAAAGATCACATTGCTGATCTGCGGGTTATCCACAGTGTTTATCAGTAGACCCGCCGCGTCACAACGTTCGAACACGTGCTGATTTACCGCTGGATCATTGGTTGCCGCGATTACCAGCACCGCGTCAGCTATATCCGACTCCGCAAATTCGCGTTCCGTCACTTCGAGTGAGTGTTGCCTGATCAGTGCCTGAACGGAGTCGCAAATAGCCGGTGCAACGATTCGCACATTGGCACCCGCCCGGCATAAGAGTTCGAGCTTACGAGCAGCGATCTCTCCGGCGCCCACAACCAGGCAGGGTTTGTCACGAATATCAAAAAAGAGTGGCAGGTAATCCATGATGAGCGATCGGCATCAGGCGCCGGACGCCATGTCCAGCGTTTGCATGCCACCCATATAGGGCCGCAGTACGTCGGGGATGTGAACGCGCCCGTCTCCATCCTGGTAGTTCTCGAGCACCGCAATGAGCGTGCGGCCGACCGCGAGACCGGATCCGTTCAACGTGTGCAGGAGTTCGGGCTTGTCACCGCCCGCGCGAAAGCGCGCCTGCATTCGGCGAGCCTGAAAATCCAGAAAATTACTGCAGGATGATATTTCCCGATATTGTCCCTGGCCGGGCAGCCAAACCTCGAGATCAACGGTTTTAGCTGCGGAGAAGCCGAGATCACCACCGCAGAGCACCACCGTGCGGAATGGCAGTTCCAGTTTTTTGAGAATACTCTCGGCATGCGCCGTGAGTTCCTCCAGCGCGTTCCACGACTCATTCGGGTGCACCAGTTGCACCAGTTCGACTTTCTCGAATTGATGCTGGCGGATCATGCCGCGGGTATCACGCCCATAGCTGCCGGCTTCTCTGCGAAAACATGGCGTATGGCAAACGTGTTTGATCGGCAGCCGCTCGCCCGCGACGATTTCATCGCGGTAAATGTTGGTGACAGGGACCTCGGCCGTGGGTATCAGATAAAATTCCGCCTCTCCCGCCACCTTGAACTGGTCATCGGCAAACTTCGGCAACTGGCCCGTGCCGTATAGCGAATCGGCGTTGACGATATAGGGCACATAGACCTCATGGTAGCCATGTTCGTTCACATGGGTGTCGATCATGAACTGAGCGAGTGCGCGCTGCAGTCGCACTACTCCCCCGTGCATCACGACAAACCGGCTGCCGCTGATTTTCGCAGCGGTCTCGAAATCGAGCGCGCCGCCTGCGCCGAGATCGACGTGATCTTTTGGATCGAAATTGAAGTTGGGAATTTTCCCCCAACGGCTCAGCTCTTCGTTATCTTCCTCATCCGCGCCAGCAGGTACACTTGCGTCCGGCAGGTTCGGCACGCCACGCAGAAAGAGCTGATATTCATCCTGCAGCTGGTTGAAGTTTTCCCGCGCAACGTCCAGCCGATCGCCGAGATTGCCGATTTCTGCGACTAATGGCGCGATGTCCTCACCAGCGGCTTTGGCTTTGCCGATGGCTTTTGATTTCGTGTTGCGTTCGTTCTGCAGTTGCTCCGTTTCCGCCTGCAGACTTTTACGCTGTGACTCGAGCAGGTCGAAGCGCTCGACATCAAAATCGAAACCCCTGATCTTCAATCGCTTCGCAGCAGATTGCGGATCCTGCCTCAGCGCTCTGACATCCAACACTTTCTGGCTATCCTCAATTATTCCTAAAAGCTGACCACGCGCTGCCCGAGCCAGGCGCCGACCACACAGGTCAGTACACTTGCCACAACGTAAATGACAGCCTCAGCCGCCCTGCCACCTTCCACGAGGCCGACTGTTTCCAGCGAAAAGGCGGAAAACGTGGTGAATCCACCAAGCACACCCACAACCAGCAGATACCGACCCCAGGTTTCGAACCAGGGCTGCTGAAACCCCAGGCCCCACAGCAAACCGATCGCAAACGAGCCAGTGATATTGATCAGCAACGTCGGCCAGGGAAATTGGCCGGGTACGAATAACCAGGTCGTCAGCAGAAACCGGCTCATAGCTCCAACCGCGCCGCCCAGCGCGATCCAGCAAAGGCTCTGTATCACGTATTTCTCTTAGAGCGTTCATCGAGGTCGCGTAGTCTACTCAATCGCTCGCGAATTTTAACTTCCAGTCCCTGCTCGACCGGTTCGTAAAAA
>JAPUFN010000026.1 GCA_027293665.1 Gammaproteobacteria bacterium
AGCCTGATTGGCGATGCGACAGCGGAACGGATCAAGCAGGAAATCGGTGCTGCTTATCCGCAGAAAGATTTGCGCGAGATCGACGTTCGTGGCCGTAATCTGGCGGAAGGTGTGCCACGCGCCTTCACACTCAACTCGAACGAAATTCTTGAAGCATTGCAGGAACCACTATCGATGATCGTGCAGGCCGTCAAGAGCGCGCTCGAGCAATGCCCGCCGGAATTGGCTTCTGACATCGCGGAAACCGGTCTGGTGCTCACTGGCGGTGGTGCTCTGTTGCGCGACATTGACGTGCTACTCGCCGAGGAAACCGGGCTGCCGGTGATCATTGCCGAAGACCCACTCACCTGTGTGGCGCGAGGCGGTGGTAAGGCATTGGAACTAATGGACAAAGCAGGGAACGCAGACTTACTGTCCACTGATTGATCAAGACATTGAGGACCAGGCCAAATTAAAGCGCTTTTTGTTCGCGAATCTGGCGCCGGCTATCTGCTCACGGGACTCGCCCTGGTCTCACTGGTACTCGTTTCGCTGGAAATCACCACCCGCCTGCTCGAGCCCGTGCGCGCCGTCATAGGCACCCTTTTAAGCCCTCTGCAGGTGATTGCCGAGGCCCCTTATCTGTTGGGGGACGAAGTCGGCGAAGTCATCGCTACCCGCGATAGCCTGCAGGGACGCAACGCCGCGCTGGAAAGGCGGGTTCTGGAGCTGTCGCAGGTCTCCCAGCAGTTTCTCGCGCTGAAGCAGGAAAACGAGCGGCTACGGGAGTTGCTTGGTAGTCAGGCGCGAATTTCCGCCGATGTACTCATTGCCGAGTTGCTGGGCGTGGTGCCCACAGTCAACACCCACCAGGTCATCATCGACAAGGGCGCGCAAGCCGGGGTGGCAGTGGGACAGGCAGTGATCGACGCAGAAGGCCTCTTCGGGCAGATCGTCGAGGTTGATCAGTACACCAGTCGGGTTCTGCAGATCACGGATGTCAGCCACGCAGTACCCGTCCAGGTCAATCGCAACGGTCTGCGCAGCATTGCCGGTGGTACGGGTCGACGCGATCAGCTGGAACTTGAGAACGTGCCGGTGACGGCAGACATCCGCGAGGGTGACCTGCTGGAAAGTTCCGGCCTCGGCGGTCGATTTCCTGTGGGCTATCCCGTCGGCCACGTCAGCTCTCTGATCATCGATGCAACAAGTCCGTACGCAATCGTCACCGTGCGGCCGGCGGCGCAGTTGGACCGCTCGCGCCATGTGCTGATCGTGTTTGCGGCGGACGAAGCGGCGGCTGAATCGTCTGTCAAGTCTTCGGAGGTGCAATGAATCCGTCGCACGGTGGCTGGCTGATCCTGCTGACGATTGCGCTGGCCATGGTGCTTGCGATATTTCATGTCCCGGAAAGCTGGCCGCAATGGCTCGGCTGGTTGCGCCCTGCGTGGCTGGCAATGGTGGTGTTCTACTGGGTGATGGAATTGCCGCACCGGCTGGGGTTGATATCAGCCTGGGTGATCGGGTTGCTGCTCGATGTGCTCTACGCCGACCCGTTAGGCTTAAACGGCTTTCTGCTGGCTGCGATCACTTATGTTGTCTGGAGGTTTTACGAACGGCTGCGGATGTATTCCATCGTGCAGCAGTGCATCGTCGTCTTCCTCCTGGTGCTGGTCACCGAGAGTCTGCGCATTGTCGTGCAGGATGTCGCCTGGTCGAGGGGCTGGAGCTGGGGTGTCATTCTGCCGGCACTCATGAGCATGTTGACCTGGCCGTTTGTCTATCTGGTATTGCAGCGCGCGCGATTACAGGTGCGGGTCGAATAAGTGACGCCGCTACCGGTGGTCCTCGCGTCTGAGTCTCCGCGCCGTGCGCAATTGCTGGCACAGATTCGCATCGAGTTCAGTACAGTTGGCGCGGCCATCGATGAGTCGGTTCGGCCGGCTGAACCGGCAAGCGACTACGTTGCCCGGATGGCGCGGCAGAAAGTGGCTGCCTGCGCACGGCCGGGCCAGCTTACCCTGGCAGCCGACACGATCGTCGTGTGTGACTCGCAGATTCTCGGCAAGCCGCGCGATGCCGACGATGGAATCGCCATGCTGCGGAAACTCTCCGGCCGGGTTCATGACGTTATGACGGCGGTTGCCGCCAGCGACTCGGATCGGCTGGACTGGGTGATTGTTGCCAGTCGGGTTGAATTTATCGAAATCTCAGCAGCCCGGGCTGCGGCTTACTGGGCAAGTGGCGAAGGTGCAGACAAAGCGGGCGGTTATGGGATTCAGGGGATTGGGGGTATATTCGTCAAAAAACTAGAAGGTAGTTACAGTGCTGTGGTAGGCCTGCCGCTGATGGAGACAGAGCGGTTGCTGATGAGCTTTGACGTCGATACCTGGCACAGTCGCGTAGAAGTAATCGAATAGATGACTGAAGAACTTCTTATCGCGGTCAGCGAATTTGAGACCCGTGTGGCATTGCTGTCTGCGGGCCTGCTGCAGGAAATTCACCTGACCCGTTCGGATGGCTACAGCCGGACAGGCAACATCTACCTGGGCCGAGTGCAGCGGGTGATACCCGGCATGCAGGCGGCGTTTGTCGATGTCGGTCTTGAGCGACCCGGTTTTCTGCATGCCAGTGATATCGATGGCCCGCGCCTGATGCAGGGTGAGGAATCCGTCAAACCGTCGGACATACGCGACCTGCTGCATGACGGACAGCGTCTGATGGTGCAGATCGCCAAGGATCCTATCGCCGGTAAAGGTGCGCGCTTGACCACGCAGCTCGCACTTGCTTCCCGCTACATGGTGTTGCTGCCTTTTACCGATCACATCGGCATCTCGCAAAGAATTGATGATGAAGCTGAACGTGAGCGGTTGAAGGGTCTGGTGGATTACATCCGCGAAGATCAGGGAATCGACATGGGATTCATTGTCCGCACTGCGGCCGAAGGTGCCACCCAAGCGACCCTCGCCACTGATATCGGAGTGCTGACCAGGATCTGGGACAAGGTTCTAGAAAACAAAGTCAACGCGAGCTGTCCAGGCATCGTCTATCAGGAACTGCCACTGCACACTCGGGTGGTCAGGGACCTGGCGGGACCGGAGATCGAGCGTATCCGAATCGATCATGCGGAAACCTATTCGCGAGTGCGGGATTTTGTCGCGGAGTTCGTCCCGGAATTCAGCGAGCGCGTCAGTCACGATGAAGAGACGCGACCACTCTTTCAGCGATTTGGTGTGGATGCGGAAATTGCACGTGCGCTGGAGAAGAAGGTGCCGTTGAAAAACGGCGGCCATCTGGTGATCGAGCAGACCGAGGCAATGACGACGATTGATGTCAACACCGGCGGTTTCCTCGGTGCGCACAGCCTCGAAGAGACGGTCTTCCGGACGAATCTGGAGGCCGCGCAGGTGATTCCGCGGCAACTGCGGCTGCGCAATCTCGGTGGCATCATCGTCATCGACTTCATCGACATGGAGGACGAGGAGCACCAGCGCCAGGTGCTGCGCGCGCTGGAGAAAGCGTGCGAAGTGGATCCGGCGAAAACGCGACTGGAAGGATTCTCGTCGCTCGGTCTCGTCCAGATGAGCCGGAAACGGACGCGGCAAAGCCTGGCGCAGCAGGTCTGTGAGCCGTGTGGCGTCTGCGCCGGTGTTGGTCTCGTGAAAACGCCGGAATCGACCTGTCTGGAGGTCTTCCGGGCAATCATCGAAGATGCCCGCGACGCGGCGCCTGCTGCGGGATCTTATCTGATTCGGACAACCTCGGAGGTTGTAGACAGATTGCTTGACGAAGATGCGCCGCAGTTGAAACAGCTGTCGGGCTCGATCTCGCGGGAAATCGCCATCCAGGTGGAGCCGAGTTATGGCCCGGGTGAGTTCGATATCGTGCTGGTCGCAGGTGAGCGTCGCATTGAGCCTTGACTCACAGACAGCGGAGGCGGAAAACTGTGAAATTAAACAGTTCTGCTGAGGTCGAACACCCCATACAGTAAGGACCTACCGAAAGGGACTTAAGTCGTTGCATCGTCTCATTCTCCGACCGCTGCTTGTATTTCTGACGCTGGCTATGCTGGTTGTCGCGCTGTTTCAGATCTCCGGCCGCTTGATGTTCAGTCTGCTCGATGAGCTGGAGCTTACGGCCAATCAGTGGTTGTCCGCCCAGCAGATACGACTCAGCGGTCTCACCGGGGATTGGCGGGGTCTCAATCCCGTGCTGCGAATCGATCGTAT
The DNA here is from genome assembly GCA_027293665.1 of Gammaproteobacteria bacterium. GTDB lineage: Bacteria > Pseudomonadota > Gammaproteobacteria > Pseudomonadales > Azotimanducaceae > SZUA-309. The sequence goes on from JAPUFN010000026.1 coordinate 4,209, forward strand.
CGATCTGCCCGGTGGCTACATTGCTGGTGTCTATCTCGAAGTGGACTTGCTGGAAAGTCTGATTCGCAACCGAGTCGTAGCCCAGCGACTGGCCGTCTCCGATGGGTATGTCATGCTCGAGCAGACGCAGGAAGGATGGCGCATGCTGGGCGCCACCGGCGAGGCGAACTTCGACCTGACCGAGTTTATCTATCACAGCGATCAGCTGGTACTGGCAAGCCGCATCGGTTTCATTACCAAGGATATGGATTCTGCGAGCATCGCAGCTGAACTGACCGTTCGCTATGAGGCAAGCAATCGCGGCGGCGTCCATCGCCATCGGCTCACCATTGGCAACTCCCCGGCACAGTGCAAGGGAAATTGTACGGCCAGCTTCGAGCTCGATCTGGCGGAAAAAATCTGGTTTGTGCAAGAGCCGGTGCAATCGTTCAAGGCCGACGTTGACAATCTTGTCATCCCCAGAGCATTACTCGGCGTCAGCAGTCTGCGCATTGAAAGCCTGGCCGCGCAATGGCAGCGGGTGGGTAAGGAGTCCAGAGGCATCGGTTCGATTGCGTTCGCCGATGTGCATCTGCCCGATGGTGCCATGCTCGCAGGCGGGGCGAGCGTTGCAACTCGTGGCGAGCAGGAATCGCACCGCGCCGAACTCATCGATGTGCACGTAGCGCGCGGTGACGAGCGCTGGGAACTACCGCCAATCTGGCTGAATTACAGTGCCGGGCTGGTGGAGTTCTGGCTGGATCGGCTGGAACTTGGTGTGGCCGGCACCTTCGTGGGTGAGGCTCTGTCAATGCAGATGGCTGCCGGGCGCTGGCTGCAGGCGCTCGAGCTCGACGGCGAGGCACTCAATGTGCGTGGTTATGCCCGGCTGGCACCGCTGCAGATCGGCTACGCGGCGACGATTCAGGATCTCAATTTGAACGGTTTTCACGGTTCACCCTACATCCGTGGCGGGGCGGGTGAATTCATGGGCCATCTGCGGGGCGCGCAGATGCAGCTCAACGCCCGGTCGATGGATACGCAGTTTCCGCTCACCTTTCACCAGCGCTGGCTGATGGATGAGTGCCAGGGCCTGGTTCAGGCCTGGTTCCGTGGTGAGTACTTTGGCCTGCGCGGCCAGAACCTGCGCGCGGAAATCGATGGCACCCGGGTGGCGGGTGGGTTCGCGGTCAGCCGTCCGCCGGAGCGGTACGAGCAGTCACTGTCCGTCCTCATCAATCTCGATCGCACCTCCGTGCAGCGCGCGAAATCCTATGTGCCCTATAAGCTGCCGGCAGGATTGCCTGAGTGGATCGACGAGGGACCGCGATCCGGACAGTTGAGTGACGTAAAATTCGCCTACCACGGTCAGCTGCATACCCGGCCATTCGAACTTGGCCGCCGGGTCGAGCTGAGTGCCCGCATCACCGATGGTCAGGTGCGCTATCACCAGGACTGGCCGCATCTGCTGGAACTCGACGGTACGGTGGCGGTCGCGGGCAAAACGGTCCGCATCGAGGTTGACCGAGGCGTGATGGGAGAGTCCAGAATTGACGGCAGCGTGGTGGTGTTGGGTGACAATGCTGCTTACGCCGATGTAGAGCTGGTGACGACGACGACCGTGCCGAGAGCGTTGAACTTCGTGCGAACCACACCACTGGCGACCTGGATGGAGTTCATCACACCCGACTGGACAGGTGGTGGCGAGCTCACGCTGGCGGGCTCAATGCATATTCCGCTGAAGCTGATGGGTGTTGGCGAGCACATCGGTGAAGTCCCCGGCGGCGAGGACGAATTGGCGCTCGATCTCACGATTGGTCTGAACGGGGTTGACCTGGCGCTCCCCGCCTATCGTGTCAATCTGAACAAGATGACGGGCGAGCTTGCCTATGAGTATCCGTTCCAGCTGGACGGCGATGACGTCGCAGGCGAGATATTCGGCTACCCGGCGAAGTTTGCGTCACGCGCGGACGTTGACACAGTCACTTTCACCGTGATCGGCCAGGCTTCGTACGGCGACGTCCTCGACTTGCTGGATTTGCAGGACCCGGGTGGCATGGTAGGGGGATTCGACTTCGATGCCGAGCTGCACATCGAGATGGGCCCTGAAGAGATCTCCCGGTTGGAAGTGGTGACCGATCTGACGGGTCTCGGTCTCGACCTGCCTGGCGAATACAGCAAACTGCCTGAAGAAAGTCGTCCGACCGAACTGGATCTGCGCTTTCTGGATGACTATCAGGCGTTCAGTTTTCGCCACGGGGCGGCAACGGGCTGGCTGCATGTGGCTGAGGTTCCGCTGCGCGGCGCCATTGGTTTTTCGAGCGCGCCGCCGATGGTGGACGTGTCTGTCAACGAACTGGTGCTCGCCGGCCGCATTGAGCGTTTTTCACTCGACGAGGTCGTGCCAGACGGTGACAAGGATGTTGCGCTGCCGATTCCCGTCCGACTGGTCGCGCTGCAGGTTGGCAGTATCGACGTGGAGGAACTGCACTTTCCCGATGCGATACTCGACGGCTATATAGCGCCCGACGAGCTGCAGATCACGATTGCGAGCCCAATGCTGAACGGAACGGTTGCACTCAAGGGCGACGACCCCTTGCAGCTGATGCTCACTGACATCGTGCTACCGGCGAATCCGTCAGAAGGCGACCCGCTCGATGTGTCGCTGATGGCGCAACTACCCCGGGCCGACGTGCAGGTGGATCGCTTCCAGGTCGGTGACGTGAATTACGGGCGCTGGCAATTCAAGCTCATACCGGAAGTCGGCGGTATCCGGCTGGCGGAACTCACCGCGCGTGTCCGGGACGTCGATATTGCCTCGCCCACGGGCGTCTTCTGGCAGGCTGAACCGAACCGCAGCTATTTCGAGGGCACCATGACCGCGGGTAACCTTGAAGAGGTCCTGCCGTTATGGGGCTATGCGCCCAGTCTCTCAACCCGCAAGGCGAGTCTCTCAGCGAAGTTCAACTGGCGTGGGTCTCCGGGCAACGTGGATCTCGAGCGTCTGGTAGGCCAGGCGGAATTTGCAGCGGAAGAAGGCCGATTCAGTGACGTCGAAACCGGCTCAGGAGCAATGCGTATATTGTCGCTCGTGAATTTTTCGACGCTGGCCAAACGACTCAACTTTGATTTCTCCGATGTGACAGGTCGGGGCGTGAGCTTCGATGAGCTTTCCGGCGTCGCTCGATTTGATGAAGGCACTTTGACATTCATCGAGCCGATGGAGGTCAATGGTTCAGGGTCGAGAATTCGTATCGCCGGCCAGGTCGATCTCGAAAGTGGCGCGTTGGACAACGAGATGATCGTCACGCTGCCGGTCAACAAGAGCCTACCCTGGTATGCTGCCTGGGTAGCGCTGGCGAACCCGCTGGCCGGCGTCGGTGTGCTGGTTGGAGAGCGGGTTCTGCGCAAGCCGATCGAACAGTTCAGCAGTGCCAAGTATGCCGTTGGCGGGACGCTGGACGAGCCTGAAGTCAAATTCGTCGGGGTTTGGGATACATCCATTAACGAGCCGCAGACGGCCGAGGCTCCAGCCGCAGAAGATGACGATGGCGAGACGGAATCGCCGACTGACGTAAGTAACGAGAGCTGATCCAATGAGCGAATTAATAGAGCAGGCACGCTCGAGGCTGTGGGCGCCCACGGGAATTGACCAGAAGGACGTTGATCAGTTGCTGGGTCGCCTGATGGGCCGAGCGATCGACATCGGTGAGCTGTTCTTTCAGCATCAGCGCAGCGAAAGCTGGGCACTCGAAGATGGGATCGTCAAAGAAGGCGGCTTCAGTGTCGATCACGGTGTTGGCGTGCGCGCCGTGGCGGGCGAGAAAACCGGCTTCGCCTACGCCGAAGACATCATGTTGCCATCTCTGACCTCCGCGACCGAAGCTGCGCGCTCGATCGCCCGTCAGGGCAGCAGCGGTCGTTTTCGTGCCCCGGTCGCTGTCACCGCGACAAGCCAGTATCCGCGCGTCGATCCGATTGGCAGCCTCAGCGATGAGCAGAAGGTCGCCATTCTGCACCAGGTGGATACTCTGGCGCGAGCTGAGGATCCCTGTGTGAAGGAGGTCAACGTGCGACTCGCGGCGAGTCACGACTCGCTGCTCGTGGTCGCCTCGGACGGCACGCTTGCCGCGGATGTGCGGCCGCTGGTTCGGCTGGATGTCTCGGTAATCGTCGAAAAAGACGGTCGCCGTGAACGCGGGTTCGCTGGAGGTGGTGGGCGTTATGATCTCAAACAGCTCATCAGTGGCGGGTTTCCCGCTGAGCTTGCACGGGAGGCGGTGCGCGCAGGCCTGCTGAATCTGGATGCGGCCGATGCACCTGCCGGACCCATGCCGGTCGTGCTGGGACCGGGCTGGCCGGGTGTCTTGCTGCACGAAGCGGTCGGCCATGGACTCGAAGGAGATGCCAATCGCAAGGGCTCGTCTGCTTTCGCCAATCGCGTGGGCGAGCAGGTGGCCTCCAAGCTGTGCACAGTGGTGGATGATGGCACGCTGGCCGGTCGCCGTGGTTCGCTGTCGATCGACGATGAGGGCACCGATACCCAGGAAACTGTGCTGATCGAAAACGGAATCCTGAAGGGCTACATGCAGGACAAGCACAATGCCCGACTCATGGGCGTAGCAAGCACCGGTAATGGCAGGCGCCAGTCTTATGCGCATCTACCGATACCACGAATGACCAATACCTTCATGCGAGCAGGTGAACACGATCCCGGAGAGATCATTGCGAGCGTCGAACGTGGCATCTATGCGGTCAATTTCGGCGGTGGCCAGGTCGACATAACTTCGGGTAAGTTCGTGTTTTCGGCGACGGAAGCCTATCTCATCGAAAAGGGTAAGGTAACCACACCCATTCGCGGCGCCACTCTCATCGGCAATGGACCCGAAGTGATGGGTCGAATCTCGATGGTGGGCAACGACCTGGCACTCGATCAGGGTGTGGGTGTTTGCGGTAAGGACGGACAGACTGTGCCCGTCGGCGTTGGTCAGCCTACAGTGAAGATCGATGAGGTCATCGTTGGTGGCACGCAGGCCGGCTAGCAGCGTGTTTTTGCAACGGGCTGTTAGCCGAACTCTCGCAGAATGCGAAACAGATTCCGTGCCGCGAGTCGCTTTTGTTCCTCTGTGTGCGCCGTGCGAACTTTCTGCAATTGGTGCTTCAAACGCTGGCGTTCGGCATGGGGATGTTCATCGAGGTACTGCGTAAGTGCCGCGGGTTCGTCAATCAGCCGGTCGCGCCAGCGCTCGAGCTGGTTGAACTGGTATTGTGCCGCTGCGGACGTGCCGTCGAACTTATCGAGCAGGGCGCTGATGGGTTCGCTGTCGATGCGGCGCATCAGCTTGCCGATGAACTGCAGCTGGCGCCGCTTTGCCTCATGAGAAGCAAAGCGCTGATAGTCGGCGATGGCCTGGCGGACTGGATCGGGCAGGTCAACGTCTGCGAGCTGGCGCGGATTCAGTCCGGCAAGTCTGAGACCGAGTTTTTGCAGCTCGTTTGCCTGACGTTTACGCTCAGATTTACTGACCTCGAAATCCGTCATGTGCCGGACTGACTCTGCAACAACAATGGGACCATTATGACGCAACCGACCCTGGAGCTTCGAGATAGCGAAGATCGATTGAAAAATCTGGTCGATGACATTCTCGGCGAAGCCCGCCGGCAGGGCGCCGATGCCGCAGAGGTGTCCGTCAGCGAAGATGTGGGTCTCGGAGTGACGGTGAGGTTGGGCGAGCTCGAGACCGTCGAATTCAATCACGA
>JAPUFN010000260.1 GCA_027293665.1 Gammaproteobacteria bacterium
GTTTCGTTCAAGCCGATTTTGAATTCACCCTGAACACCAATACGTGTGTCTGATGCGAGCAACATGAAAGCGCCCGCCGCGATGGCGTGACCCGTACAAGCGGCCACAACCGGCTGAGGATGGCTGAACAACCGCAGCATCATGCGTGCACCCTTCGCGACCAATGCCGTAGTCGCCTCCGGGCCGTTTTCGAACTCCTTGAGATCGAAGCCTGCGGAGAACATACCCGGACGTCCAACGATGACCACCGCCTTCGCCTCGGCAAGCGATCGCGTAAGCCCTTGATTGATTTCGTCGATCAGCGCATGACCGACGGCGTTTGCCTTGCCGTCATCCATGCCGATGACCGCGACCTCTCCTTCCAGCGTATACATGGAATTTCAGACTCCTGTTGCAAATCGGACAGAATAACCGGAGCCTACCATCGTGATGCGGGATGGTCATTGGCAAGCGAACAGTGACCCAGGTAAAGCGAGATGATCCATTGACAGGCCACAAAGACCAGAACGACCGGGAGGACCAGCGCGGCACCCGCCGCGAATATGCCAGCGGGAGTCTCACCCGAGCCGATCTTGCAAGCGACCCGCTCAGCCAGTTCAGGGTGTGGCTCGACGCCGCCATTGCCAGTGGTGCGACGGATGCAACGGCAATGGCGCTTGCGACCAGTGCCATTTCCGAAACCGCATCGGGCATCCGGGCTATTCCTTCGGTGCGGATCGTTCTGCTCAAGCACTTCGATGACGACGGTTTCTGCTGGTACACCGACTACCGCAGCCAGAAAGGCGCGGAAATTACCAGCAATCCCTTCGCTTCGGCATTGTTCTACTGGCATGAGTTTGAACGTCAGGTTCGAATTACCGGTCCGGTCGAGGAATTAACGCCAACCGAATCACAACGCTACTTCCTGGAGCGCCCAACTGAGAGCCGCTACGCCGCAGCCGCCTCGGAGCAATCGGCAATCATCGACAGCCGCGCCACGTTGGAACAGCGCGTCGCCAAGCTGCAGCAGAACTACCCGGACGGCCGTGTACCCAGGCCGGATCAATGGGGTGGTTACAGAATGCAGCCGGTAGAGTACGAATTCTGGCAGGGTCGCGAAGGACGCCTGCACGACCGATTTCGCTACATCCGCCGCGGGCGCTCCCGCCGCGGCGCTGGCTGGACGGTGGATCGCCTGCAACCCTGAAGGACCACTACTTCACAGGTGTCGTGTGCATCTGAAGTGTCGCGCCGTGCGCGGCCACGCAGATTCGGTTACGCTCTAAGCGTCAACCTTCAGGGAAATCCAGATGCCATCAGGTCCGTTAGAAGGCATTCGTGTCGTCGACTTCACCTCGATCTATTCCGGCCCAATCGCCACCTCCATTCTAGGTGACCAGGGTGCGGATGTGATCAAGGTCGAATCCGCTGAAGGTGACCTCATGCGACGCGGGCGACCAATGCGCAATGGCGTTGCCGCACACTTTGCGATGATGAATCGCAACAAGCGCTCTATCGTGGTAGATGCCCGCACAGATCCAGGGCGCGAAATCCTGTTGGATCTGATCAAAACGGCAGATGTGGTGGTGGAGAATTTTCGCCCCGGTGTGATGACCCGCCTGGGGCTGGGGTATGAGGCAGCGAGTTCGATTAATCCAAAACTGATCTACGTGTCGATCAACGGTGTTGGCTCCGTCGGTCCCTATGCGAAACGCCGGGTATACGACGCCGTGATTCAGGGCGTGTCAGGAATTGCCGCTCTGCAATCGGATCCAACAAGCGCCCGACCACAAATGATCAACACGCTCATCTGCGACAAAATTACGTCGTTGCATGCCGCGCAGACGATCTCCGCCGCCCTGTTTGCCAGAGAGCGCAACGGTGCAGGACAACAGATCGAACTCAGCATGCTCGATGCCGCATTGCATTTCATCTGGCCAGATGGGATGAGTAATTTCAGTTTCTTAGGCGACGATCTCGAAGCCGTACCTTATCTGGATCACGCGATGTTCGTGCGCGCCACGGCCGATGGTTACGTGGCAGTAATGCCTGTGAAGGCCGCTGAGTGGGAAGGTACCTTTAAAGCGCTCGACCTCGGAGATCTCTGGGGTGATGAGCGATTCGAAAACCCACAGGCCCGGCTGCAGAACTTCGAACTGCTGCAGGAATTGCTCGACTCCGGATATGCGAGGTTTACCACGGATGAGGTCTGCGAACGGTTGGAAATAAACGATGTCCCCTTCGCCCGGATAAATCCAAGAGAAGCCGTGGTGGAGGATCCGCAAATTGTCGCCATGGGTGCATTGGAAGATTTTGTACACCCGGCTGGCGGTGCGATGCGTCAGCCACGACCCACGGGGCGGTTTTCCGGCACGCCGGCCGGTCTGCACCGTGGTTCTCCGGGTCTCGGTGAGCATACGCAGGAAATATTGCAGGAGTTGGATCGCAGCGAAGCGCAAATCGACGAATTGAAAAAGACTGGGATTATCAACTCGGAGTGAAATCGATCCTCACCAGAGCCGGATCAGCGCGCGCTTAACCACACAGCGTCAGCCAGTGCGCATATTCTGGCTCCTCTCCTTTGGTGATCCGCTTGTGCTTTTCCTGCAGTTGTCGCGTAAGCGGGCCCTTCTCGCCGTTGGAAAATGTTACCTCATCGATCTTGATCACCGGCCAGACGCCGATCGACGTCGCCGTCAAAAATACTTCGTCGGCTGCCAGTAGCTCAGCAACTGTGATATCCCGCTCGGTAACCGGAATGCCCAATGTACCAGCCAGTTCGATAACGCTCGCACGCGTGATGCCATGCAGCACTCTGCTTGCAGGCGGAGTGATCAGGCTGTCGTCAATCACTGCGAACAGGTTGGAGGTCGGTGCTTCCGCCACGAAGTCACCGTCGAGCAGCAGGATGTCATCGAACCCCTCTTTCCGCGCGCGCCATTTCGCAAACATCGGGGAGGTGTAGTTTGCCGCAACTTTAGCCTGCGGTGGAATGATGTTCACCTGGCGGTTGCTGATTGAGCGTTCAATTTTCAGTGACAGCTGTTTCGCTTCGTGGTACTTGCCTGGGTTGTGCTGAATGATGTCCTTGAGTCCATCGTAGGAAGCGATAACAACTGATACCCTCTGATCCTGTGGAACGAGTTCGACTTCTATGGATGGGATGAGAGCGCTGATTTTCAAAGAGTAGGATTCGGGGTTCTTCGAAACCGTTTCGATGCATGCAGCGACCAATTCATCCTGCAGATAAGTAAGCGGTATCCCCATGATGTGACAGGTTTCCAGAAGTCTTGCAATGTGTTCGGGAAGTTTCAACACAGCCTGTCCACGCGGCGTCTGGTGGACACTCATATAGTCGAACGCCAGCGATCCGCGCTGCAGACTCTGCGCGAGTACGTGGACCGTCGCATCCTCCCACTTGACGAACTCACCGTCGCGCCAGATCAAGCGGTTCACTTCAGACATCGGCTTCTCCTTACATCAAAGTCCGGGCTCACCCCAGAATCGTTGATTCGGCCAGCTAATTGTACTGTTGTCGTAAACGAGCCCTGGTTCACGGTCACGCTGCAGCAGGAGAGGCCCATCCAGGTCCACAAACTTTGCCTGTGGCGCAAGTAACATCGCCGGGGCCATGCTGAGTGACGTCGCCACCATACAACCAATCATGATCTCGAACCCGAGGACTTGCGCCCGTGCGATCGTCTGACACGCCTGGGTCAGGCCACCCGTCTTATCGAGCTTGATATTGACCACGTCGTACTTGTTCCGCAGCGCTTCGAGATCCGCGCCCGTATGCACACTCTCATCGGCGCCGATTGCAACCGGCGAGTGCAACGCCGACAGCGCTTCATCCTGCTCGACCGGCAGCGGTTGCTCGATCAGGGCAACACCACACTGAACAGCAACCGGCAGCATTTGCTCCAACTGGCTGAGCTGCCAGCCCTCGTTGGCGTCTACGATGATCTGCGATTCCGGTGCTCCCTCACGCACTCCGCGCAAACGCTCCGCGTCGTCAGCCGCATCAGGTCCCCCAAGCTTGACCTTGAGCACAGGCCGATCTGAATTTTTCTTCGCTCTTATGTGCATCACATCCGGCGCAGCAATGCCGATAGTGAACGCAGTAACTGCAGTTTGCGGCGCTGGCAGATCCAGCAGTTGCCAGGCCGTTGTACTTTCGGCCTGTGCGCGCCAATCCAGCAGCGCACAATCCATGCCGTTGCGCAGCGCGCCTGCGGGCAATTCGGCCATCAGCTGTTGCGAATCGACAATGCCCTCAGCGACATCGTTCAACGCGGCAACGACTGCACTCGGTGACTCCCCGTAGCGTGGGTAAGGCACGCACTCACCACGCCCCGTCAAACCATTGTGCGTAAAGGTAATGACTACAACCTCAGCGACGCGCTTCGCACCACGGGCAATTCTGAACTCATCGGCAATCGGCCAGTTTTCCTTTTCAGCTCGCCACATCAGCAAACGCTCAGCAGATAGTCCACGATATTGTGCACGCCGAATCGCACCGGGTCCGTTACAGGGACATTCAGCCGAAGTGCAGCAGCCTCAATTTCCTTCTGTGCCTGCGCCTCGTCAAGTAGCTGCGTGTTTATCGCAACGCCTACGCAACGGATCATTGGGCTGGTCAGGCGCCCACCGTTGATCGTGGCTTCTATGACGGCCTCCACGGAGGGGATGGCCGTTGCAATGTTACGCATCGTGCGGCGAGTCGGCTCGTGGCAGACGACGAACGCATCAGGTTGCGCGCCATGCAGCAGTCCAAGAGACACGCCAGCAAATGACGGATGAAACAGCGAGCCCTGGCCTTCCACCACATCCCAGTGCTCAGGCTCAGCCGCCGGTGCCAGCCATTCCGCCGCACCGGATATGAAGTCGGCAACCACTGCATCGATCGAGACGCCGCGGCCTGAAATAAAGATTCCCGTCTGTCCCGTCGCGCGGAAATCCGCATCAACATCCCGCGCACGCAATTCGCGTTCGATGCAAAGTGCTGCGTACTTTTTGCCAACGGAACAGTCCGTGCCAACAGTCAACAACCGTTTGCCTGATCGCAACTCACCGGTACCGATGGCGAACGTTCTGTCCGAGTGGCGGACATCAAACAGGCGTACTCCCTTCCGGGAAGCCGCCTCGCTAATCGCAGGTAGCGAACTCAGTCGGGTATGCAAACCGCTGGCAACGTCCATCCCCTGTTCTATCGCGGAAACGATCACCTCGCTCCAGCTGTCAGGCAGCACACCGCCCGGGCTGACAGTCCCGATTACGAGTGTCTTTGCACCCTGCCCCGCCGCCTGCACAACATCGAGATCGGGAATTCCGAGATCCGCATGACACCCCGGTAAGCGCAACTGGCCAAGCGCCCACTCTGGACGCCAGTCCACGATGCCCTGCCCGGTCTTCGCTGCAAGCGAGTCTTTCGCATCGCCAAGATAAATCAGGTAAGGCGGGTTGAACTGCATTTCGCGACCGCTAGATATCCGCCGTCGCCACAACGTACCCCGGTCGAACGACCAGCCTTTCGAAATACGCAGCGGCGTGTGCTGGAAGCGGTTCAGGTAGAAACCGTTGCGCCAGCATCAGTGAATAGCCCAGCATGATGTCAGCTGCAGAAAATTCGCTTCCAAGAATATAATCTTGTTCTGCGACAGCGCTGTTTAACGCTTCAACACAAAGCTGCGCGCGGTCCTGCATTTCGGCAATGGCCACGGCGCTCTGCTGCTCTTCGGGCAAAGATCTCCTGTGGTTGACGATTTCACCAAGCGGTCTGGCAAATGTCGCTTCGGCAAACCAGCTCCATTGCAGATAAATAGCGTGCGCAGGAGTTCCCACCGGAGGTTGCAGGCGGCCCTCACCATATCTGTCGAGGAGATACTGGACCATGGCGCCGGACTCGAAGAGTGCAAAACCGTCGTCGATCATGACCGGAACCTTGCCCACCGGATTCAGCGCGCGCCATTCAGGGCTCGAGCGATACTCCAGCGAAAAGTCGACCTGAATCAGCTCGTAAGCGAGCCCGAGTTCTTCGCAGGTCCAGATCACTCGGATGGAGCGCGTTCTTGGAACGTGATAGATCTTGATCATCGAGTCCTTCACGCAGCTTCCGGGACCGTCAGTCTATTGATTTAGGCACTGATCTGGT
>JAPUFN010000261.1 GCA_027293665.1 Gammaproteobacteria bacterium
TCCCGCTGGTCGATTATCCCGGCAATCTGGATGAGGTTTTCCGCCAGCATCGCGATCCCTTCTACTGACTAATCAGACTGCGGAACACTCTGTCAATCTGAATGCACGATACTGATAAAAATCCCATATCGTGCCTGCGTAGTCTTCGAATGCGAGTGGGCCGGGGGTGGAAAAACGCGAACCCATACCCCGCTGTACCCGAGAGAGCTTTTCTTTGTCTTCCGCGTTGATGGCATTCGATTTATCGATGAATGCTGGAATCGCCGATTCTGCGCCAAAATCAAGGTGACAGGTTGTCGCGCCGCCGGCGGTCTCCGGGCTGTGGTTGCAGATGCCGTTGGTGTGCGGATTCCCGGGTCCACGTGATGAATTTCACGTGGACCTGGAACGACTCCGGCTCACGCTACCTTCGATTTCTCGCCAGCATCCTGCTCACGCAGATATTCCTCGTAAGTGCCGGTGAAGTCGATGACGCCATCGGGGGTCATTTCGATAATGCGTGTGGCCAGGGAGGATACGAACTCGCGGTCATGGCTGATGAAGATCAGCGTGCCAGGATAGTGTTCCAGCGCCAGATTCAGAGCCTCGATGGACTCCATGTCCAGGTGGTTTGTGGGTTCATCCATGACTAAGACGTTGGGCTTTTGCAGAATCAATTTGGCGAACAGCAACCGGGCTTCCTCGCCACCGGACACGACTTTCACCGACTTCTCGCTGTCATCTCTGGAGAACAGCATCCTGCCGAGGGTGGCACGCAGCAGCTGCTCGTCGGAACGTGGCGGCTGCCACTGGGTGATCCATTCGAACAGGGTCATGTCCTGTGCGAATTCTGCCCCGTGCTCCTGGGCGAAGTGACCCGTCCGGGCATTCTCTGCCCATTTCACTTCGCCGCTGTCGACGCCAAGCTCTTGCAGCAGGCAGCGAACCAGCGTGGTCTTACCGATACCGTTCGGCCCGATGACGGCAACCCGAGATCCTGCTTCGATGGTCAGGTCCAGATTCTCGAACAGGGGGCCTTCGTCGAAGCTCTTGCCGAGATCAGTAGCCTCCACTGCGAGTCGCCGCAGGGGCTTTTCCTGTTCAAAGCGGATGAAGGGACTGACCCGGCTCGACGGTTTAATGTCCTCGAGCTGGATTTTCTCCAACTGGCGGGCGCGAGAGGTTGCCTGGCGTGCCTTGGAGGCGTTGGCGGAGAATCGGCTGACGAAGGCTTGCAGATCGGCCATCTTCGCTTTCTTCTTCGCATTGTTCGTATGCATGCGTTCCCGCGCCTGGGTGGCAGCGGTCATGTACTCGTCATAGTTGCCCGGGAACACGTGCAGTTTGCCGTAATCGAGATCGGCCATGTGGGTGCAGACGCTGTTCAGGAAGTGCCGGTCATGGGAGATGATGACCATGGTGGATTTACTTTCGTTCAGAAAATCTTCCAGCCAGCGGATCGTATTGATGTCGAGGTTATTGGTCGGCTCATCGAGGAGCAAAATGTCCGGATCTGAAAATAGCGCCTGGGCCAGCAACACCCTGAGCTTCCAGCCTGGCGCGATGGCGCTCATCGGGCCTTGGTGCTGTTCCACGGAGATGCCGATACCTTCCAGCAGCTCGCCCGCTCGCGATTCAGCCGAGTAGCCGTCCATTTCCGCGAACTCGACCTCGAGATCGGCGACGCGCATGCCTTCCGCGTCGTTTAAGCAAGGCAGCGAATACAGGCGCTCGCGTTCTTGCATCACCTGCCACAACTTCTCATGCCCCATGATCACCGTATCGAGGACCCGGTAGTTCTCATAGGCGAACTGATCCTGACGCAGCTGGCCGATCCGTACGTGGGGATCGGTCGATACGTTGCCGGCGCTGGGCTCCAGCTCGCCCGCCAGAATTTTCATCAAGGTCGATTTGCCGGAACCGTTCGCGCCGATCAGGCCATAGCGGTTGCCATTGCCGAAAGAGACGGAGACATTTTCAAACAATGGCTTTGCGCCGAACTGAATCGAGAGATTAGCTGTCGAGATCAAGGGTGTGCACCAGGTTGGTCAGGGGCCGGGCCGGCCGCCCGAAAGCGCCGGCCATCAGCCGGCAAGGGTCTGATTAGGAAGGAAATTTAGTATCTGCTATCCATGAGGCGGGCGGATGATAGCAAAGATTGCGGGTGCGTGGGCGATGATCTCAACAGCTCCCTGGAGAATTCCTGGCGAAGCCGGCCGAAAAGACGGCTTTCCAGTCGGCGCTGGAGAACGGCGCAAAACCTGGTATGGGACAGTTCAGGAAGTGGACGTGAACTTGGACCGTGCCTCCGCGAAGGCGTTGGCCCACGTCTCCCAGGCTTTCTCGGTTCCCTGCAACATCAGGTCCCATGCCTCGGCGGTGGTGTTCTGCATTTCGCTGAATTTCGTCTGCGCGTCATCACGCATCACCCGCAGAGCTTCCAGCTGCTCGTCGTATTGGGCCTTTGCCTCGGTTTGGGCCTGTCGGGCATTGCTCTCGAGCTTGTCGATTTCGGCGTTCCATTCGTCCAGCTTGGCTTTGAACTCATCCAGATAGTCGTCTCGGCTGCTCATTTTGGTCTTC
>JAPUFN010000262.1 GCA_027293665.1 Gammaproteobacteria bacterium
GGCATCCGCACGCTGTCGATCAGCGGCGCCCAGAAGAACTTGAACGTCCACGGCAGGATCGCCATGGCCGTGATGGTGGCTGTATCTGCTTTGTCGTGACCTGCTTCGCTCAACGTAGCTAAAAGCGCAATTGTTGCAAAGCCCCATGGCAGGCCCTGACAGAAATAGAGCAAGCACAACAGGGAAGTGCGATAGCTTGCGTTGTCGGTAAGATTGAGCGACGCGAAACGCGAACTCACGCGGCTGTCATAGCCTTAAGAAAGCAGGCCGGAGAGGATGTAGTAGAAGATGACGGAGAGTATGGCACCTGCAGGCAGGGTGATGATCCAGGACATGAAAATTGTGCGGATGACACCAAGATCGAGGGCTCCGATGCCACGCGCCAGTCCAACCCCCAACACCCCGCCAACCAAAGTATGCGTTGTCGAGATCGGAATACCGGTTGCGCTGGCGAGCGCGACAGTTGTAGCTGCCGCGAGTCCTGCGGCAAACCCCCTGCTCGGTGTCAGTGCGGTGATGTTGCGTCCCACCGTTGCCATGACCCTGTAGCCATAGGTTGCAAGGCCGACAACGATCCCTATTGCGCCGAGCAGCAGCACCCAGGGCGGGACTGCAGCCGTCTGCAGGACCTCGCCCGTGTTAACGACACTGATTACTGCCGCGACCGGACCGATCGCGTTGGCTACATCGTTGGATCCATGGGCAAACGCGATTGCACAGGCCGTCACAATCGTCAATATGGCAAAAACTCTCTCGACGTTGGCAAAGCGGAAATATTCCGTTGCCTCTGGCTTGAAGCGCATTCTTCGAATCACGACGAAGCCGATAATGCCCACGGCAACAGCGAAAACGAATGCGTAGCCAACTCCCTGTCCAAGACTGACATCCAACCCGACATGCTTGAGGCCTTTGAGAAAAGTCACGAGGCCAATCACCATCGCGGTCGCAAATATGTACACCGGAACATAGCGGCGTGCATATTTTTCCGGGTCGCTGGTGTTGAAAATCAAACGCTGCACGCTGAGGACCAGCAGAAAAGCCATGGAGCCGGCCAGAATTGGCGAAATGACCCAACTCGCGGCAATTGATCCGACTTCACCCCATTTGACCGCATCGACACCGACGGCGACCGCGGCAAAGCCAACGATGGCGCCGATAATGGAGTGTGTTGTGGAAACCGGCCAACCGAAGCGCGAGGCGATCGTCAACCATACGGCTGCTGCAAGCAGCGAAGCCAACATCCCATAAACCAGTTTGTTGGGGTCATCGGCGAGAAGGCCCGTGTCGATGATGCCCTTGCGAATCGTGGAGGTTACTTCGCCACCGGCCAGAAAGGCGCCGAGAAACTCGAAAATACCGGCAATGACAATGGCGGCACCAATGGTAAGTGCACCAGAACCGACAGAAGTTGCCATTGCGTTGGCGACATCATTGGCACCAATGCCCCAGGCCATGTAGAGGCCAAACACCACGGCCAGCACGACGAAAACAACCGTCAATTCCACGATCAGGAAGCCAGCAACTGATCGAGGCGGTGGCCTACCCGCTCCGCATGATTGGCGAGATCACCAATCCATTCGATGACGCGATACATGAATATGACATCCACCGCTGAGAGGTTTTTTTCAATGCCGAAAAGCGTTGCGCGCAGAGAGACTTCCATCTCATCGCAGTGCCGCTCGGTTGTGTCTATCTCGTGCACCATGGCGCGCACCCGCTGTGTTTCCGGGCCGCGAAAGCCTGTATCGAGAAGCTCATCGAGTTCCCGCACCACTTCGCGAGCCTGTGAGCATGCTCGAATGCATTCTGCAACGAACGCATCCAGCGCCGTAGTCATCTCCACCGGAAACGAAATGTGGCGACCCAGCACCAGGCCGGCAATCCCCTTCGCCCGATTAGCGATCCGGTCCTGTCGGGTGAGAAGATCCAGTAAATCTGGTCTTGAAACAGGAAGGAAAAATCCTCGGGGTAGTCCAGCGCGGATTTCGATCTTCAGATCGTCTGCTTCATTTTCGAGCTTGAAGATCTGCTGTTGGAGTCGTTCAACCTCATCCCACTCATTGGCGTGCACGCTTTTAAACAGCGGAGCCACCAAAGTAGCGCAGTCGTAGCAGAGGATGATGTGTTTCTGAATTGGGCCAAATGGCGATCGGCCAAAGATGCGCTGTACGTACGTTGAAGCCATGAGTCCGGGCACAGTGTCTGAAGCGCGGCATCGTCGGTTAAAGCCCTGGGTAATGCAAGCTTTTCTTGGGCGCACACGCGCCCCGCAACAGGCGTTGAGTCGAAGCTCAGGAGTAGCCGATCGAGAGAAGATTTTCCACAGGCTGATACAACTCCTCGAGGTAGGTGACATCATCTGTCTCGATGGTAATTGAGGCAGCTTCCACCAGTTGTTCAAGCTGTTCGATTTTAGAAACACCAACCACTGGCGAGTGGATTTCCGGCTTGTTCAACAGCCAGGCGACCGCTATCTGCGCGGGCGACTTACCATATTTCTCCGCAATTTCTATCACCCTGTCAGCAATCTCGAAATCCATCGCGCCGCGGTACAGACTCTGCGTGCGCAATCGGTCCCCGCCTTTGGATCGATCCGTCGACCCCTCTTCGAAGCCGCCACGATAAGAACCCGCCAGGATGCCACGCGCCAGAGGTGACCACGGTGTAAGAGCGACGCCGGTGCTGGCACAGTACGGATTCATCTCGCGTTCTTCTTCTCGATAGATGAGATTGTAGTGGTTCTGCATCGAGACAAACTTCGTCCAGCCGTGCATCTGAGCGGTTAACTGCAACTCTGCAAACTGCCACGCAAACATCGAAGAACCGCCAAGGTATAGCACTTTGCCAGCTTTCACGACATCGTGCAGCGCCTCCATCGTCTCTTCGATCGGCACCTCAATATGGCCCGGTACCGCGTGCGGATGTCTGTGGATGACAAGATGGTCGACGTAATCGTGACCAAGGCGTTTGAGTGAGGCATCCACGCCTTCGATGATGTGTTTGCGGGACAAACCGATCTGGTTGGCACCTGCACCCATCGGCATTGCAATTTTTGTCGCAAGTACATATTGCTCGCGAGGCAGGAGCTCATTGAGTAGAGCGCCGATGACCTTCTCACATTCGCCCACGCCATACACATCAGCGCAATCGAAGTAGAAAAGTCCTTTGTCGATGGCTGCCTTGAAGATGGGACGCGCCTCGTCAATTCCGAGAGTCCAGTCACCCTGATGACCGGTCCCGGGTTGACCGAAATTCATCGTTCCGAGACAAAGCTCAGACACGCGTAGTCCGCTATTGCTTCCGAGTTGGATTGCTTTAAGCACTACCGGCTTACTCCTGTGTGAGTTTTCTAGTTATCGAGCTTCAATACCTTCCACCCGCGTAGATGATCTTGTCGTACTGGGCATGACTACCCCCCGCGTGGGAATCCGCTGTGATCAGTATGTACGGCTCGTTGCTCATGCCCTCTCCAGGAATCAGCCCCAGCCGCAGGTTATGAGAAAACACACCGCAGGTCGATAGTATCGATAGTGCCGGTCGTTAGCCTGTAACCGATTAGCTGGTATGCTGCGCGGCGCGGCTCTATACCAATAAGGATAAACACATGGCCGATGTCTCCAGCGGTACTACCGAGCGTTCAATGCGCCGAGTGGCACTTACGTCGCTGGCAGGTACCAGCATCGAATGGTTCGATTTCTTCCTCTATGGCACCGCCGCGGCATTGGTCTTTCCGGTCGTGTTTTTCTCACCGGACATGCCGCCGCTGGTCAGCTTGATTGCGTCCTTCAGCACGTTCGCGGTCGGCTTTCTTGCCCGACCCATTGGCGGCATCATCTTCGGTCACTATGGCGATCGGGTCGGTCGCAAGGCAGCACTGGTCACCGCACTCGTCATGATGGGCATCGCCACTACCCTGATCGGTTGCCTGCCGACCTACAGTATGATCGGCGGCGCTGCGCCATTGCTGCTGGTGATCCTGCGATTTACTCAGGGTCTCGCGGTCGGTGGCCAATGGGGCGGTGCAATGTTGCTCGTCACGGAAAACGCGCCAGACAACAAACGTGGTTTTTACGGTGCGTTCGCCCAGGC
>JAPUFN010000263.1 GCA_027293665.1 Gammaproteobacteria bacterium
TTCAAGGAGAGTCGTTGCAGGAGTTCGAAGAATGGATGCGGCTGAGCGAAATCGTCGAGCTCCAGCTGCTTCCCGGAACGGATAAGGCTGGTGTTGCTGAGCCTGGCGAGCAACGAGACCTGCAGTACGCGCAACTCGGGGCGTATCTGGCTGCCCACAGCCACATCCTGCTCGCGATATGGGACGGCAAAATTTCCATGGCGCCGGGAGGCACGAGCCACGTTGTCCAATTTCACCAGCACGATGTGATCGATCTGATCGCCGCTGGCCAGCATCGTTCCCCGATCGACTTTGCCGAAGATGAGAGTGATCTCGTGTATCACATTGTTTGCTCACGTCGCGAACACGGGCTGCCGCAGGAGTCGTTGCAGGTTGGCGACACCTACTGGCTCACACGGGATGATGTGACGCCGAAAACGCTGGAAATGCCAGTGCGGTATCGCGTTGTTTTTCAGCGCATGGGTGAATTCAATGCCGACTTGACGAGTCCTGCCGAGACGCAGCGGCTCGAGCATCTGATACCGGAGAGCGAGCTTGCCAACTGCACAGCTGGTGCAAAGGACATTGAGAAGCTCTACCAGAGGGCCGATCATCTGGCCAATCACTTCCAGAAAACCATGATTCGCTCGCTGCGTCTGACCTACGGCTTCGCGGTCATGGCGGGCCTGAGTTTTATTGTTTACGCGGATCTGCCGGATCTGCCTGACCAGTTTGATCCGCAATTCATGATCTATGCATATCTTGGATTCATTGCGCTTGTGTTGCTTGTTTCGACGGTGGAGCGACGCAGCGGCTGGCTGCGAAAACATCTGGACTACCGTGTGCTGGCGGAGGGACTCAGGGTCCAGTTCTACTGGAGCGTTGCCGGGGTACAGATGGAAAATCCGAGCCGTTTCAGTCACGACAGCTTTCTCAGACGCCAGGATCTGGAACTCGGATGGATTCGCAACGTCATGCGTTTCGCCGGTAGACGGGCGGATGCGGGAACGAATCCGTCGAGTCGGGACGATGTCGAACTCGTGATCACCCATTGGGTCGGCGATGGTAGTGGCGGTCAAACGCAGTACTACTTTGCGAAGTCCCGCGAGCGGGTCTTACGCAATCGACTCACAACCGCGCTCGTGTTCATGAGCTTCGTGATATTGATCGTTGTTGCGTTGCTGCTCGCGTTTCTCGACGAGTTGGAATCGCCGATTAACAATGTGCTCGTAGCGATCATGGGTCTACTGCCGTTCATTGCGACCATTCGACAAAGCTACGCCCACCGAACGGCGGAACGTGAATTGATCGTGCAGTATGGCTACTACTACCGCATATTCGATAGCGCCAATCGCCTGCTGCAGAGAGCCGGACAGCTGGATCTGCGGCGGGAAATACTACGCGCGCTCGGTGAAGCTGCACTGGATGAAAGCAGTCAGTGGATTCTGCGCCAGCGGGAAAGACCACTGACTGTGATGACCAACTAACAGCACCTTTCCCGCATGGGGGATTGCCGAAAATGGTATGCTCGCCGTCATGGCGAAGTGTTACACCACAAGATCGATGATTGATGCGCTCATCGCCATCCCCACCGTCTCCCGTGATTCCAACCTCGATCTCATCGCGTTCATCCAGTCGTATCTGAAAGAGCACGGAATCGATTCGCATCTGGTCAAGAATGCCGACGGCACTAAAGCGAATCTGTATGCCACCGTGGGTCCCGGTATCGAAGGCGGAGTGGTGTTATCCGGCCACACGGACGTCGTCCCTGTTGACGATCAGGAGTGGGACACCGATCCGTTCATGATTGTCGAGAAGGATGGCAAGCTGTTCGGTCGGGGTACTTGCGACATGAAATCGTTTTATGCGATTGCGCTTGCTCTGGTTCCGGAGATGACGAATCTCAAACGACCGATCCATTTTGCGCTGTCATACGATGAGGAAATCGGCTGTCTCGGCGCGCCGGATCTGATCGCGCAGTTGTGTACGGCGCTCCCCAAGCCGGCGGCGGTGATAGTTGGCGAGCCAACCCAGATGCGTGTGGTCAATGCCCACAAGAGCATTTTTCACTTCAACACGGTGGTTACGGGTCATGAGGCACATTCGAGTCAGCAACATCGTGGTGTGTCTGCAGTCATGGTGGCGGGTAAGCTGCTCAACTGGCTGAGCGAAAAGCAGGCGCAGAACGCTCAATGTGCAGATGTGGAATCGCCATTCAATCCACCCTACACGACACTGCACTGCGGAATGATTGAAGGCGGTACCGCGCACAACATCATGGCCCACCACTGTCGATTCGTGACGGACATCCGGTCCGTGCCGGGAGAGGATGCGCTCGACTACTTCAATGAGTTACAGAAATACGCGCGCGAGGAACTCGAACCCGAAATGCAGGCAATCGATCCCAACACCCGCATCGAGTTCGACATCCACGCCCATGTGCCGGCCTTCCACTCAAACGACGATGAACCTGCCATCGCACTTGCCAGACAGATTTCCGGACAGAATTCCGTGGAATCGGTTGCCTACGGCG
>JAPUFN010000264.1 GCA_027293665.1 Gammaproteobacteria bacterium
AGGCGTCCGCCGCGGTTATGCGTTCGCAGACAACGTGTTGCGCGCATCTGTAATGGCGGATCCGGATGGCGCGCGCAGCAACACCAAAGACAACACGCCCGCCGTCATCCACTACCGGGTCGTGCCTGGTGACAAGCTGAGCATGGAAGTTGCGGCTAAAGGTGGCGGCAGCGAGGCCAAGGCGAAATTCACGATGCTGAATCCTTCGGATTCGGTTATCGACTGGGTCCTCTCAGTCGTGCCGACGATGGGTGCCGGGTGGTGTCCGCCGGGTATTCTCGGCGTCGGCATCGGCGGAACTCCGGAAAAAGCGATGCTTATGGCGAAAGAGTCGATGATGGAGCCGATCGACATTCACGATCTGCAGGCGCGGGGTGCCCAGAATCGACTCGAAGAACTGCGCCTTACGTTGTTCGACAAGGTCAATCAGCTCGGCATTGGCGCACAGGGGCTCGGCGGGCTGACCACGGTGCTCGATGTGAAAGTGAAAGAGTATCCGACCCATGCCGCCAACAAGCCGGTGGCTGTGATCCCCAATTGCACAGCGACCCGGCACGTACACTTCACCCTGGATGGCAGTGGTCCGGCTGAGTTTGAGCCGCCAGATCTCGCTGAATGGCCCGACATCGAATTCGATCTCGGTAGTGAGGTCCGCAGGGTAAATCTGGACACACTCAACAAAGAAGAAATACAGACATGGCAGTCCGGAGAGACGTTACTGCTCAGCGGCAAACTCCTCACCGGGCGCGACGCCGCCCATAAAAAGCTGATCGACATCCTCGAGCAGGGTGGTGAGTTGCCGGTCGATTTCACGAACCGGATGATCTATTACGTGGGTCCGGTCGATCCGGTCCGTGATGAGGTGATCGGTCCCGCGGGGCCCACCACGGCGACCCGAATGGACAGCTTCACACGCACAATGCTCGAGCAGACGGGACTGATTGGTATGATCGGGAAAGCGGAACGCGGACCGGGCGCAATTGAAGCGATTCGTGATAACGGCGCCGTATCGCTGATCGCGGTGGGAGGTGCAGCTTATCTGGTGGCTAAAGCGATCACTAAATCGACCGTGATCGCCTTTCCGGAGCTTGGAATGGAAGCCGTTCACGAATTCGTTGTGAAAGACATGCCCGTGACGCTCGCGGTGGACACACGTGGCAACTCAGTTCATATCGACGGACCGAAGATCTGGTCGCAGAAGATTGCGGGGAAAATCGACACCGTCGAAGTCGAGTGAATGGAAATCGACTACGCGGCGCCGGCTCAGCCCGCGAGTTGCCCGGCCAGTTCCAGCAGGAGCGTTCGGGTCTCAGCGATGCCGAGACAGCCATCGGTGATGCTTTGACCGTAGGTGAGAGGTTGCGCGATCTCCTGACGCCCGGCCACGAGATTACTTTCGATCATCAACGCGCGAATTCCGCTGTTGCCAGCCCTGCGTTGACCGACGACATCGTGGGCGACCCGGCTTTGCAGAGTTGGGTTTTTCTCGCTGTTGGCGTGGCTGCAATCGATCATCAATGCTTCATCGAGCCCTGCATCCCGCAGTTTTTCCTGAGCTTGTTTCACGCACGCAGTGTCGTAGTTGGGGTGCAGGCCCCCGCGCAGCACCAGATGACAATCCGGATTGCCGTCGGTCTCGAGGATTGCGGGGGTGCCATCTTTTGTGAGTGAGGGAAAAAGGTGCTTGTGTGCTGCAGCTCGAATGGCATCTACAGCGACCGCCACGTCACCGTCCGTGCGGTTCTTGATGCCGACCGGCATCGAAAGTCCTGAGGCCAGTTCCCGATGAATCTGACTTTCCACAGTGCGCGCACCGATCGCACCCCAGCTGATGAGATCCGTGTAGTACTGGCCGAAGGTCGTATCGAGGAACTCGGTTGCCGCCGGTAGACCCGCGCGCGTGATCTTGAGTAGAACATCGCGTGCGAGGTGCAGCCCCTTGTTGATTTTGTAGGTGCTATCCAGATCCGGATCGTTGATCAGACCTTTCCAGCCGACGACGGTCCGCGGTTTTTCGAAATAAACCCGCATGACGCAGAAGAATTGATCGCGAACCTCGTCAGCCAATTCGGACAATTGACCGGCATAGTCAACCGCAGCGGCGGTGTCGTGGATGGAACAGGGCCCGACGACCATCAGCATACGTGGATCCCCGCCATCGAAGATCTCTTTGATCGTGTCTCTCGAACGTCTGACGAACGCAGCATCTGCGTCGCTGTGAGGCAGCTCCTCTTCGAGCTGCGCAGGCGAGATGAGCGGATGCGTTTTAGTGATTCGCAGATTGTCGGTTTGCATGTTGCATCGGAGCTGCGTTCTGGTGCGGCGAGTCTACCACCTCCACCTTGCGCCCTCCCGGCGGGGCGATGAGAATGGCGCACTTTTAATGATGAATCGCTTTAGGAAGATGAACCTCGCTGGTGTGTTGCTGACCGGATGTGCGCTCGTGGTTGCAGTTGCGGTCTGCGCGGACGAGGTGCGCTCAGAGTTGCCGCTTACACCCGAACGGAAGATTCAGTTCGAAACCAGCGAGGCAACCTGGCTGTCGCTGGATGTTGCACCGGATGGCGCGACTCTCGTATTCGAGATGCTGGGTGATCTTTACACCTTACCGATCAACGGTGGCGCGGCTGTTCCATTGACTCGTGGCATGGCCTTCGACTCTCAGCCGCGGTACTCGCCGGATGGCCAGCAGATTGTTTTTATCAGCGACCGCGACGGTGGTGAAAATCTCTGGACGATACCTCCGGCGGGTGGCGAGCCTCGCGCGCTGACACGAGCGGATGATGATACGGAGTTTGCCTCACCGCACTGGTCACCGGACGGTTCGCACGTGGTCGTCTCACAGACGGACTGGACTTTACGAACGTTCGAGCTGTGGGCATACCACATCGCCGGCGGTGAAGGGATTCAACTGACCAAAGCGAAAGCGAATTCCGGCACGCCCGTCAATCAACGCAGAAACGCCCTCGGTGCGGTCTATTCGCCGGATGCACGCTATCTCTATTATGCCCGTAAACGGGGTGGTTTCAGCTACAACCTGCGATTTCCCCAGTGGCAGATTGTCCGCCGCGATCTACGCAGTGGGGAAGAAGACTATCTCACGCAGGCCCAGGGCAGCGCGTTCCGGCCGGCCGTTTCTGCCGATGGTAAATGGCTGGTTTACGCGACGCGCTACGAGCAACAAACAGGACTCCGATTACGTGATCTCAGCGGGGGAGAGGATCGCTGGCTCGTGTATCCCGTTGAGCACGACGAACAGGAGAGTCGCTTCACCCGTGACCTCCTGCCGGGCTACGCATTTTCGCCGGACTCCGCCAGCGTCATCTACGCACATGAAGGCCACATCAAGCGAGTGTCCCTCGCAGATGGTGCAATTTCGGAAATTCCGTTTACCGCGACGGTGGACCAGGACCTTGGTCCGCGGCTCTATTTTCCGTATCGGCTCGGCGTTGGTCCGGTAAAAGCGCGTTTACTGATGGGGCCGGTGCCATCTCCGGACGCTGCCGCAGTGGCATTTTCTGCGTTCACGCGACTGTATGTTTTCGATCGTGAATCCGGCGAATCGACGCCGATCACGCCAGAGGGGATGTCCGCTTTCCATCCAGCGTGGTCGCCTGACGGCAGCGAAATTGCGTTTGTCAGTTGGTCGAATGAAGGGGGTCACGTCTGGCGTACACGCGCCAACGGTCGCGGTCGACCAAAACAGATATCCAATGTCGCGGGGTTTTACACCGATACTGCCTGGTCTCCGGATGGCGAACGCGTGCTTGCATTACGGGCCAGCAGTTACGACCGGCTCTACCGGGAGTTCGATTTCGGTCCTGCGCTGGGTTCGGATCTGGTGTGGTTTCCCGCACGAGGGGGTGCTGCCGAGCTGATCGTGCCATCGCGAGGCTACTCGCGGCCGCATTTTGGTCCTGAGGGGGATCGCATCTACCTGTACCTCAGCAGCGGGTACTCGAATACTGCAAACAAAGGCCTGATTTCTGTTCGTTACGATGGTTCCGATCGGCGCACTCACCTGATTGCCAAGGGACCTGGCACGTTCAACACGGGCGAAGAGGTGCGGGCCCAGGACATACGGATGTCACCCGACGGGCGCCATGCGTTGATCCTCCACGCCAATCAGCTCTATGTTGCCGCACTGTTGAACGTTCATCTGCTGAACGTGAAAATCGAAATCGATTCACCGGAAGTGCCGCTGGCGAAGGTGACGGATGTCGGCGCAGATTTCTTCGAGTGGAGCCGCTCGGGTGAAGAAATATTCTGGTCGGTCGGCCATCAGATATACACGCGTCTGTTGTCTTCAGTGCGCTTCGACGAAAGTGACGCAACCGCTACCGGCGCAGAACCTGATCGTGCCGACAGTCAGACTGCTGCCGAAGCGCACGCCGCCGTGACGTCCGTGGCGATTGAGGTCTATCAACCCCGCCATGTTCCTGACAGCACTATCGCTCTAGTGGGTGCCACGATCATTCCGATGGTAACGGATGTCGACCGGATCGAAGGCGGTATCGTTTTGCTCGAAAATGATCGTATCAAGGCGGTTGGCACGCGCGACAGCGTCGCTGTACCTGCCGGAGCTCACGTCGTGGATGTTACTGGCCGGTTCATCATTCCTGGTTTTGTGGATACTCACGCCCACTTTCAGCCGTTGCGGCTGGTTCTGGATACGCAGAACTGGGCGTTCCTGGCGAACCTCGCCTACGGGGTAACCACCGGACTCGACGTGCAACCGAGCACGACCGACATTCTGGCTTACCAGGATCTGATCGATGCCGGGCTCATGATCGGGCCGCGGGCCCTTTCCACGGGACCGGGCGTCTTCAGCAACAACGATTTTCAGTCGGCCGACCACGCGCAGGCAGTACTCACACGCTACAAAGACCATTACGGGGTCACTAACCTCAAGGCCTATCTCGCTGGCAATCGACAACAGCGCCAGTGGATCGTTGCTGCCGCGCGGAAGCTCGAGCTCATGCCAACGACCGAAGGAGCGCTGGACATGAAGCTGAACCTGACTCACGTCATAGATGGCTTCAGCGGCAATGAGCACAATTTTCCGGTGCTCGATCTGTATGAAGACACCGTGCAACTCGTTGCGCGCTCGCAGATCGGCTACACCCCGGCGCTGCTGGTCAACTACGGTGGTCCAGCCGCGGAAAACTTCTTCTACACGCGCGAATCCCCCTATCATGACCCCAAACTCAGGCGATTCATGCCCGAGAACGTGATCGCCCGCCGGACACTGCGCAGGCCCTGGTTCGCAGATGAAGAATTTGTGTTTCCGCAACTTGCTGCACAGGCAGCCAAAATTATCCATGCAGGAGGCCGCGTGGGCGTCGGCAGCCACGGCCAGCTCCAGGGATTAGGCTATCATTGGGAGATGGCAGCCCTTGCCAGTGGTGGCTTGACGCCGCGTGAGGTCTTGCGTGCCGCCACCCGCCACGGGGCCGAGATGATCGGCGTTGCCCAGGACATCGGCACGGTTAGTGCGGGAAAGCTGGCGGATCTGGTAGTGTTGTCGGATGATCCCACCCTGGACATTCGCAACTCCACGAAAATTGTGTTTGTAATCAAAAATGGTGAGTTATTTGCAGGAGATACGCTCGACAAGTTGTGGCCTGAGGCACAAGCTTTACCGCAACAATGGTGGTGGAAAACAGCCCCTGGAGAAGTACCCTGATGGCTGAACTTACTGACACTACAGTTAAAACCTCACCGCAGATATACGTCGTCGGTGTGGCGTTCATCCTGTTTCACATCGCAGCCCTTGGCGTGTTTTACACGGGCGTCAGCACGCCCGCATTGATCGTGCTCGCCGTGTCCTATTTCGTCCGCGGTTTCGGTATCACGGCAGGCTACCACCGGCTGCTGGCGCACCGCTCTTTTCAGACCAGTCGCTTCGTGCAGTTTCTGTTCGCGTTTGCCGGATGTCAGGCGTTTCAGGGTGGCCCCCTGTGGTGGGTGGCGCACCACCGCTCGCATCATCGCCACACTGAGACGCACGAAGATATCCATTCGCCGCGAACCAAGGGGCTATGGCAGTCCCACATGGGCTGGATGATGCACAATGAAGCCTTCAACGAAAAGGGTGCCAACACGCGGGATCTTCACAAGTTTCCCGAGATCAAGTTTCTTCAGCGTTATTACGTCTGGGTGATTCTGGGGGAGATTCCGGCTTTCTATGGCCTTGGTGTTTTGCTCAATATGCTTTTCCCTGAGGCGGGCACCTCCGGGTTGCAGATACTCGTGTGTGGATTCTTCCTCTGCACCGTTTTGCTCTGGCACGCCACGTTCATGGTGAACTCGGTGTGTCACATGTGGGGTTCGCGAGGTTACGAGACCGAAGATACCAGCACCAACAACCTGTTTGTTGCCGCGGTTGCCCTTGGTGAAGGCTGGCACAACAACCACCATCAGTACCCATTGTCCTCCCGCCACGGTCTGCACTGGTATCAGATTGATCTGACCTGGTACCTGCTGAGAACCTTGAAGTTCTTCGGTCTTGTGTCAAATCTCAAACTGCCGAAGGAGTTCCGTCCCGCCGGCGAGAACTGACGGTCGTTCTGATCAAGTTACTGTGAAAGCAGCAGTGACACCCGGTCCATCATGTCGTCTTTGTCGTAAAGATCGTAATAGATGGATGCCATGATGTTTTGCGGACCGAAGAAGAAACGTTCGTAGAGCACCTGGCGATTGCCAAATCCCGAAACAGCGACGTCGTGAGCCAGACGAAACAGAGCAACTCTGTCTCTGCTTTCGAGGTTCGTCAGTTGGAAGTAGCGTTCCACGTCGCCAGCGATCTCGTTACTGAAATCCGCCTCGCAGGGAGTTGCCATCAGCGAGCTCGACCCCAGCATTTGCACCGTCTCAATCAGCTTTGGATAGAGCTTCGGGAAGAGGTTTCGCGAGGTATCCAGTGGTCGCCGCAGCGGCACGTACATACCCCACTTATCCTGCTCGGCCTGTTGTTCGGCGCTGAACAACAATGCGCGAATTGTCTCAACTATCCACATCGCCTCGGCAATCTGGCCTTTTACGTTCATGTCCTTGTCTTTTCCGGAAGCTTGCGCCATGGCACACAGGAGTCCGACAATAAATTCCGCTTTGGCAAGCTTGCTGCAGGCGACCTGGTGCATCATGTGAACCACCGCGTTGGTTTCCGCGAAAGCCCGATTGCACAGCAGCGGGTCCTCGTAAAGGAAAACCCGCTCCCAGGGCACCAGCACGTCCTCGAAAATGACGACGGCGTCCATCTCCTCAAAGCGCGAAGCTAACGGTGCATCGAACGTAGATTTACCTTCATCATAAGAGTCCCGACAGAGCAGCTTCAGACCCTTCGTATCGATTGGAATCGTAAATGCGAAAGCGAATGGAACATTGTCGGGCGAGGCTTTCAGCAGCGTTGACGGAAACACTTCGATTTCATCCGCATGCGGCCCTAATGTGGCAAGGAGTCGCGCGCCTCTCACGAT
>JAPUFN010000265.1 GCA_027293665.1 Gammaproteobacteria bacterium
GCGACGACGACATCGATGTAGCCATCGCCGTTCACGTCAGCAAGAGCAACATCCTCGGCGGCCGCGGCTTCAGGACCGGAGGCCAGCGTTGTCAGGTGCCAGCGTTGTGGATCAGCCGTACCCCAGGCGATTCGTACATGTCCGATCGGCCTGCCATCGTAGACCGTGTCGGATTCGTGGACAGACACGATGTCTTCGAAACCGTCGTTGTCGAGATCCGCCATGGCGAGTCCGTCGCTGCCACTCAGATCGGCGACACCCAGCGTAGGGTCGTCGATGATGTGCTCGCGCCAGGAAATGTAGCGGCCGTCTGCAGCGACAGCTCGTGTAGCCTGATCGGCGATCGCCGGTCGATTCACCGGCGCGCGATCGACCGCACTCGCACCAGCCTCGGCAGCGCAGTTGAACGAACCCGAAAGCAGGCTCGCCAGCACTAATAGATACGTTGAAGAACGCAAGTCCTCAGTCCTTTTTACAGCGCCGCAGCAGGCGGCGCTCCACGGCCGCGGGGTCGTTTATCACCGCGTAGAACTCCTCCAGATAAGCGAGTGTCGAGACGCGCTCACGCTCCTTCAATCCAGGTGCGTCTCGATAGAGCGCCTGGATTGCAGCACGCTTCTCGCGAAACACCTCCAGCGTATCGGCGAGCGTTTCCTGAGTGTGACAAAGCCCGCCATAGCGCCTGTTCCGGACGCTTCTGTTGGGCGGTTTCGGCACGGCGTAAGGTGCATTGACGATGCCGGCGAAATCGAAATCGTACGGTAGCGGTATCACCCAGTCATCCGCGAACAGCGGTTTGGAATTGTGGCAGCAGTTCGAATTGGTTTCCGGCCAGAGCAGCGAGAAATCCTCATTACCGATCAGGTACTGAAACACCGCGACTCGGTTGGCAGCCGCGGAATTCAGCATCTTGATGTTGATCCCGCCATCAGCTTCGATCGCAACGGCGTCGTTGCGCGCAGCTACGGATTTCCAGTGTTCCAGCAGGAATCCGCGGCGGGTCACCAGTGAGTGTCCGTTTGGTCGAACGTAGTTGATTTGCGCAAGGCGCACCTGGTGACTGTAGTCCGTGAGCAGGTTGTACACCCGATAGGCCAGATATTCCTGCAACACCAGCTGGTCAAAGCTGTCCCGGTCCTGGCAGTGGGTTACGAGCTTCAGTGATCGCTGACCCTGGAAAATCGTGCCCTCTACGTCTGCGGCAGAAAAGCGCAGCCGTAACGGAGGAAAGTCACAGATGTCTTTGCGGCGGCGTGTTTTACCACGGGTTCGGATTTCCAGCGGTATCACCAGGTCATCCGCTTGAACCCGCAGGATGCCGGGGTGGTACTCACTTTCCCCCACGCGATCATGGATCAGATGGTGAAATGGGGCTTCGATCTCGAGCGCAATCGGCGCATGATCGTCGAACAGGAGCCCTGGTACGGCTGCCACGGCGAGCCCAACACCCTGGAGCCAGAAGAGAAATCCAGCGAACAGCACAACCAGCAAGCGCAATGGTGGCACTTGACCAAACTCAGCAGGCATGCGCATCGAGCGCCATGTACAATTAGGACGCTTGGATAAGGGGAAGCCAGTATGAACCACATCGACCAGACGTTCGAGAACGATCGCATCGAACTCCACGGCAATTCGTATCATGGTTGCACGTTCAACAACTGTCAGCTCGTCTACGACGGCGACCGGTCACCAACGTTCAAGGACAACAAATTTGTCGACACTGTCTTCGTCTTCACTGGAGCCGCAGTGCGCACACTTTATCTGCTGGGTAACATTTATCAGGCTGGCACCGGCGGCCATGAAGTGGTTGATAAGTTCTTCAACGACATCCGTGAAGGCGCAATCCATGGTCATGAAGTAACGACGATCGCACCACACACTGTGGATCACAGCCTGGCCTGAGTC
Organism: Gammaproteobacteria bacterium; assembly: GCA_027293665.1. GTDB lineage: Bacteria > Pseudomonadota > Gammaproteobacteria > Pseudomonadales > Azotimanducaceae > SZUA-309. Next base: position 1,906 of record JAPUFN010000265.1, read on the forward strand.
TCTGACCCTGAAAGCGGATCAGTTGCCGTAGCTTTCTGGTAACTCCAATCCTGTGTGTTCAGCGAGGAATCCCAGACGATCCGCCACCTCTTCGATGATTTTGTCGGTTGGCTTGCCTGAGCCATGTCCAGCTCTCGTCTCGATACGAATCAGCTTTGGCTTGCTCCCGGTATCTGCAGCGTGTAATGCAGCTGCGTACTTGAAACTATGGCCGGGAACGACGCGGTCATCAGTATCCGCTGTCGTGATCAGTACCGCTGGGTAGTCAACGCCTCCGCGAACGTTGTGGTAAGGCGAAAACGCATAGTTGTTTCTGAAATCGACCTCGTTCTCCGATGGGCTGCCGTAGTCATCGCGCCAGAAACGACCAGCGGTAAACTGATCGAAACGTAACATATCCATTACCCCGACCGCCGGCAGTGCTACCGCGAAAAGATCAGGACGCTGATTCGTCACGGCACCCACGAGCAGGCCGCCATTTGACCCCCCGAAAATACCCAACTGCTCCGTCGTCGTGTATCCCTCTTCAATCAGGTGTTCGGCTGCAGCAATAAAGTCATCAAATACATTCTGTTTGTTGAGCAGCCGTCCGGCTTCGTGCCAGGCTTTGCCGTATTCGCCGCCACCGCGCAGATTAGCCACCGCATACACGCCACCCATTTCCATCCACGCGAATGCTGACAGTGAGAATCCCGGGCGTAACGAAATGTTGAACCCGCCATAGCCATACAGCAGAGTGGGTACCGGACGAGTCAGATCCAGATCAACCCGGTGGCTTACGAACATAGGCACCGTCGTGCCGTCAGCCGATTTAAAAAATAGCTGCTTGACGACGTAGGCAGAAGGATCGAACGGGGTCGCCGGCCGTCGCAATATTTCACTCGTGTCAGCAAGCGTGTCATAACGATAAATGGTGGTAGGTTCGTTGTAGCTCGAAAACGTATAAAAGGTCTCACTATTTTCCGGCCGGCCTTCAAATCCAAATGCGCTGCCAATTCCGGGTAGCACAATCGGACTCAATTCTTCCCCGGTCAGTTCAAATCGCCGCACAACTGATTTCACCTCCTCGAGGTACTCCGCGATCAGCACACCACCGACGACACTGGCATCCACCAGCAGGTGGTCGGACTCGGCAACCACTTCCCGCCAGTTGGCCTCGGCCGGTGCATCGAGATCGATGGCCACGATCCGCTTGAGCGGTGCATGCCTGTCGGTAACCGCATATAGGATTCGCTCTTCAGCCGCAAATATTGCGAACTCATTTTCGAAACCAACGATGATCATTGCAGGTGCAGACTCATCGCTTGCAAGATCCTGAACAGCAATTTCGTAGCGCGCGTCCGTGCCTCGCGACATGGTGACGACGAGAAAACGTTCGGCCGCGACATACGCACGCACCGAAATAGCGGGATCATCTGCACGCGCATAGATCAACTTGTCACGGTCCTGCGGCGTTCCCACTTCGTGAAAGTAAAGCGCTTGATCGTAGTTTGCAGCCTGAAACGTCGCGGATTCTTCCGGCGCGGGATAACGCGAGTAGTAGAATCCTGAATCAGCAGGTGCCCAGGCGAGCCCAGAGAACTTCACCCACTCGATAGTGTCGGCAAGCGTTTTGCCAGTGACGGTGTTCAGGATCTTGAGCGTGCGCCAATCAGAGCCGCCATCCTGAATGGCGTAAAGTACCAGCGAACCATCGTGGCTTGGCACATAGCTGGCAAGCGCCGTCGCACCATCTGCAGACCAGGTGTTCGGATCGAGGAGAAGTTCTGCTGGTGCGTCGAGCGAGTTCTGCACGTAAAGCACGAACTGGTTTTGCAGGCCATCATTGCGGCGGAAGAAATAGCGGCCCCCTTCGCGGAACGGCAACGTGAATTTTTCGTAGTTCCATAAGTCCGTGAGTCGATCCTTGATGCGGTAACGATCTTCGAGAGTGTCCAGGTACTCGAAAGTGACAATATTCTGAGCTGCTACCCAGTCCGCAACCTGGGTCGATTCGCGTGCTTCAGTTTCGAGCCAGCGGTAGGGATCACTTACGGACTCACCAAAATAAATATCGGTCTGAGGGCTGACTCGAGTCACCGGATAGGCCAACGAACCGGTCGGGCCGGAGGCGGCGGAAGTCGGGGCATCTGAGTCGCCAAACTGCAGGGATAGCCAACCCACAGCCACGAGTGCGAGGATCGCGATCGCAACAATCTGCGTGCTACGACCCCTGCCCAGTTCGTGTATGGGCCTTCGCATCGGTCCTGAGTCCCCAAGTGTTAAGCGCCGCGACATCCTACCGCGCTGCACAGATTACACAAACACAGCCCCAGGGAAGATGACGCAGAGCGGGCCCGGGTGTTCTGCTGAGACGGATGCTGCCTTTCGGCAGGGTAGATTCCGCCTGATCCGCTCACCCGGGCGCCCAATACCGCCAGCCAGGCGCAAAATCGCTCCCGAACGTGCCACAGTTCCCGCTTTTTCTCGTTCGAACTCCGTAATCTATTGATAATTCAGGGAATAACCAATATTTCACGGACGAACCACCATGCGCCAGAGAATCTTCACCTTAGCCATCGCCACGCTGTTATTGCTGCCCGTCGCCACCCAGGCCGGACTGACAAGCATGCGCGGCCCACTTTTCGAATCAACGGATGATGCCCGCACCGCGGCCGAATCGGTCGATGCCGAGCTACTCGCACCGCTCAGTTACGGCGAAGCGATGAGCTACTACGAGCGAGCCGAGGCCACATTCAAGCGCGCCGGCAGCGTCGATTCCATACGGCGTTCCCTCCACAAAGCCGAGGAGCGTTTCGATAAGGCGACTGAAGCTGCTGAGATTGCCGTGACGGCGTTGGACACAATGATCCAGGCGCGCAAAGATGCCTTTTCCAGCGAAGCTCCTGAATACTCAGCCGACAACTGGTACAAAGGCGAAACTGCATTCTCCGAAGCGACCCGTCGGCTGGAACGAGGCAGCATCAAATTCGCCCAGCGTTACGCGAGTAAGGCAGAAGAGTCATATCGCGCAGCTGAACTCGCTGCAATCAAAGCCAACTACCTGAGTGAAACCAAACAATTATTGAAACAAGCCGAAAAACTGCGAGCGGCCCGCTACGCACCGATGTCGCTGAACAACGCCCGTATTCTGCTTGAAACCGCCGAATCAGAACTCAACTCCAATCGTTACGATACCGATCGGCCAAGACTTCTGGCGCTGGATGCGAAGCACAACGCACTGCATGCAATCTATATCTCGAAACTAGAAAAGAGAATTCGTGATCGCACGACCAACGTCGAAGCAGTGCTGCTCGAGTGGGAAGCATCGATCAGCCGAATTGGTGATGTGCTGGATAAGCCCGTTTATTTTGATGACGGCGAGAAGGTGGCCATCGAAGAGCTACTGGCAGGTATTGGCGAGTTGCGACGGGACAAGGCTGTGCTCGATCAGGACCTCAACGATAGCGAAGCTCATGTCGCAGTTCTGAACACGCAGGTCACCAGGATGCAGACGATGATCGAGGAAGTGAGCGCTCTGCAGGAAGAACGGGAACTCATGGACCAGAATTTCGACGACCAGGAAGCCCAGGTCACACTGCTCAACGCACGCCTTGCGAAAATGCAGGAACTGCTGGGTGGCGGCAATCAGACGATTGAGGAATTGGAGACGCTGCTGGAGCAACAGGCGCGTCACCGCGAACGATTCGCCAGAGTCGAAACTCTCTTCCATCCACAGCAAGCTGCAGTGTTCCGGCAAGGCGATACTGTGATCATTCGGATGATAGGGTTGAACTTCGATAGCGGCGTGGCCCAACTGAAATCTGAACATGCCGCCATGCTGCGAATCCTGGAACAGGCAATCGGCGAATTTCCGGAGAGCCGGGTGGTGGTAGAAGGTCACACAGATGCATTCGGTTCCGACGCACAGAATCTCAGCCTGTCACAATCTCGCGCAGAGTCAGTCGTGCGGCATCTGCTGGCATCGATGGCAATATCACC
>JAPUFN010000266.1 GCA_027293665.1 Gammaproteobacteria bacterium
CCATCGCTATGGAGTAACTGGGCAATCCCGGAAGAGGAGACCTATTTTGCAAGACTCGTTGCGTCATCCAATTTCCTGTCCGGCCAAGCCTTCTGCTGCAAGGTGTGATTTCCCGCGCTTGCTCATTTCAACGAACTCTTCGTGCGTCTCGATAGTGACAAACCGGCCGTTGGCCAGCCGCACATGCGGGTAGTTGAGTGTGTTGGCGAGGGCCTCGTGATCCTGCGCATTGAAGGCAGCTATGAATGCTTCGACAGTGGCCTTTGCTGAGTCTTCCTCGTTCATTGTCCCGTCTCCTTGGCGGCAGTCGCGGTCACGTCGCGTTGCCGGTTGTATGATGCCCAGGCTATTGCCACCAGCATCAGACCGATTGCTGGCGTGGCCGACAGCACAAGCGTTGGCCAACCCCACTGCACGATAACGACGCCTGCGAGCAGACTTGCTACGGCAGAAACCCCGAACACGCTGAACTCATTGACTGCTTGCGCGCGGAATTTTTCGCTGGGCCGGTAACTGGAAACCAGCAGCGTCGTGCCACCGACGAATAGAAAGTTCCAGCCGATACCGAGGAGGAGCAGAGCGCCCCAATAATGCATGACCTCCTGTCCTGCCAGGCCAATGCCGATGGTTACCAGCATGGCCAGCGCGCCCGCGGTCATGAGTTTCAACGCGCCGAAACGATTGATGAGAGGAGCTGAAATCAGTGAAGGCAGGTACATCGCGATCACGTGGGCCCGGATTACGCTTGCAGTCTCCGCGATGTTGTGGCCATCCACCGCATGCATGCTGAGCGGTGTGGCCGTCATGACGAATGTCATCACCCCTTGACCGACAACGCCACCCAGGACCGCAACGATGAAGAGCGGCGCCGCAGCCATCTGCCGCAGTGGGCGGGCGGCCGCCTGCGACTCGACCTCGGCACTGAGTGGCTGAATCCTGAGATTGAGACTCAGAAAGAAGGCGACCGCGAACAGTGCGGCAATGACCAGCATTGCAGCGAGAAACGGTGTATCCGGCGAATAGTCCTGACTTCTCGCTGCGAGTTCAGGGCCGACAAATGCACCGCCGATCGAGCCGAGCAGAATGAACGAAATCGCATAGCTTACGCGCGGCAGCGGCACGCTCTCCGCCGCGGCGAAACGGAATTGTTGGCTGAATGCCAGCGTCATTCCAACCGTCCCGGTGGCCAGGCAGTACAGTACGAAGCTTCGGGATTCCAGCGCATAGGCCGCGAGGAGCGCACCACCGAACGCAACAACCGCGGCCAGAGTGAATCCCAGTCGACGGCCGATTCGTTGCATGATCAGGGTCGCGGGAATCGTGGTGAGCGCGGTGCCAATCACCATGAATGACAGGGGCAACGTTGCAAGTGCCGCATCAGGCGCGAGTTCATTACCGACGATGCCACCGACGGTCACGGTCAACACCGTACCCGATACAAAAATAAGCTGGGTAAAGAAGAGGATAACGATATTGCGGTTGAGCACATCAGACATGATGGATCGCCCCTGCGAAATTTGGTCCGATATATCGTGCAGTACCTGTGACCGCCAACGCGTGATGGTGATGCAGTTTCAGTTGAAGTGCCCCGCGTAGGCTTCTTCGTTGAAGCCGACGATCAGTGTTTTGCCGACCCGCAGAGTGGGTGCGCGTAGATTGCCTGTCGGTCCGAGCATCGCCTGGACGCTTTCGTCGGACAACTCGGCCGGCAGCTTGAATTCGCTGAGCTTCCTGCCCTTGGCGACGATGAGTTTTGTGGCATTGTCCAGCAGGTCTTTCGCGTCTTGTGCCTGCAGCTTCTGACTGGCAGGTGTTTTATCCAGCACCTTGATATCGTTTGCTTCCAGGAACCTGGATGCTCTGTTGCAGCTGGTTCAACCCCCGCGGTAGTAGTACCAATCGACCCGTTTTGCCATTGTCCTTGACCCCAGTTGTCTGCGCTTGCCCGGATTGAGCATTTTACGGAGCATGGGGGGTTTATCCAGCTTATCATTGGCGAAGCTGCATGGGAGTATCGGTAATGATCGTCGAATCCACTCGCGTTGTGATCCTCATAGCGTCGCTGTTACTGATGACGGGCGGTGCCTGCGCTGCCGATCTGACACTGGCCGAGCGCCTGGGCTATTCCAAGCAGGCGAAACTCCTCATCGTGCACGCCGACGATATTGGCGTAGCACACTCTGTCAACGGCGCGACATTTGCCGCGCTGCGGACCGGACTGGTCAATTCCGGCAGCATTATGGTTCCCTGTCCCTGGTTTCCTGAAGCCGCAGACTACTTTCGCGCCAACCCACAGCTCGACCTGGGGCTGCATTTGACACTCACAAGTGAGTGGCAGCATCTGCGCTGGAGCGGGGTGCTCACCGACGCAGCCGCGGCCGGGCTGCATGATGCGGATGCCTACCTCTACGCTGACGTGCCTGAGGTTGTTGCCAATGCATCGGCGGCGGCAGTGGCAAGGGAGTTGCGTGCGCAAGTCGAACGCGCGCTTGCCTTTGGGATTCAACCAACACATCTTGACAGTCACATGGGCACGGTATTCGCCAGTCCGGAGTTTTTTGCTGCCTACCTCGAGGTCGGACGTGACTACAATTTGCCCGTCTTAATTCCGCGCGAGCGTATGCTGAAAGAAGCGCCGCAACTGGCGAGCCTGCTGACGCCGGAAGACCTCACGATCGACTGGTTGTTCATGGCCGATGAGTCGGTGCAGATGTCGCAATGGGACAGTTATTACAGTGGCGTTCTGGAAAATCTGCAGCCGGGTGTTACCGAGATCATCATTCACCTGGCGTATGACGACGCCGAAATGCAGGCCGTCACGATTGATCATCCAGATTACGGCGCGGCCTGGCGCCAGGCAGATTTTGATTTTTTCACCAGCGAACGTTTCGCCACCCTGCTGCGGCAGCATGAGGTCGAACTCGTAACCTGGCGTGAAATTGGCAGCCTGATGTAGGATGTAGCTGCAATCGTTTAAGGGCCCGCCACGTGACTTACACCGATCCTCAGTTGCTGATTGAACCGGTCGAACTCGCTGACCGAATCGGCGCCAGCGCGCTGCGAATCTTTGACGCGACGGTGTTCTTGAAACCGGCTGAGAAGGGGTATCGCGCCGAATCGGGTCTCGATTCCTACCGCGAAGGCCACATACCGGGCGCGGCGTTCATGGATCAGATCGCGGCGGTCTCCGACACGAGTTCGGGGCTGGGCTTCACGTTGCCCGCTGAGGATTATCTGCAATCGGCCCTGCGCAAATTAGGCATTAACAACGACTCTCAAGTAGTGGTCTATTCGACCGGTCACATGATGTGGACAACACGCGCCTGGTGGTTACTGCACTATGCCGGGCATGCATCGGTCAGAGTACTCAATGGTGGGTATGCCGGCTGGCAAGCCGTTGACGGGCCAATCAACCAGCAAGATGAGAGCTATGAACCGGGTGACTTCACCCTGCGCACGCGGCCATCGACGTTCGTCGATCAGGCTGGGGTGCTTGCAGCGATTGGTGATCCGGCTGTCTGCACGGTCAACGCCCTGAATCCCGGGGTTTACTCCGGCAGCGCTGCAATGAGCTACGGGCGCAAAGGACACATCACCGGTTCGATAAATCTTTTTTACGATGATCTGCTGGATGGCGATCGGTTTCGTGATGCGAAGGCGATTACCGAATCGTTGCGGGCAAAAGGACTGCTCGAGGCGGAGCGGGTCGTCACGTACTGCGGGGGTGGTATCTCGGCGACGATCGACGCCTTTGCCTGCCTGCTGGTCGGTAAGGAAAAGGTGGCCGTCTATGATGGTTCCATGTCGGAGTGGGTGCGTGATGAGTCTTTACCGATGACAGAAGGTGAGATGCCCGATTGAAGATCCCGGTGCCTGGGTTGAGGTAGTATTGAGGTGGCGCAATCGTTGCGAGCAGGGGGGAAGATGTTTCCGGATTCAAATTCACGCTCAGCACAGCTGAACGAACGAGCAAGTTTGGTGCTGGCCGGCGGCAGCAGCCGAAGTACGATTCGCACGAAACCCTACACGCTCTATCTGAAGGAAGCCGTGGGAGCGGAAGTTGTCGACGTCGATGGCAATCGAATCGTGGATTTCATCAACAACTACACATCACTCATTCACGGCCATGCGTATCCGCCAATCGTGGAGGCAGTGAAAAAGCAACTTGTCGATGGTTCGGCGTTTTCGTTCTGCCATGAATCGGAAATTCAGCTTGCTGAGTTGCTGTGCGATCGCGTCGACGCTTTTGAGCGCATCCGCTTCATGAATTCGGGAACTGAAGCGGTGATGAATGCGATCAAAGCGGCGCGGGCGTTTACCGGTCGTGCGAAGATTGCCAAGTGTGATGGTATCTATCACGGTTCCTATGACTACGCGGAAGTCAGCTTGTCGAGCGGCCCCGACGATTGGAGTGCTGAAGACCCGGTGGCAAAAGCGTATTCGCGTGGCACGCCACAGGGCGCGCTCGACGACGTTGTGGTTATCCCCTTCAACGAACCGCAACATGCTCAGCGGATACTCGAACGCCACGCCGATGAACTGTCCTGCATCATGATCGATACATCACCGATGCGCATGGGCAGCAATCTGGTGCGTCAGGAGTACCTGGCCACGCTGTCCGATGTCGCCCAGAAACACGGAATTTTACTGGTCTTTGATGAGGTCATAAGTTTTCGCCTAGGTTATGCAGGGAGTCAGGGCTTGCTTGGCGTCAGTCCGGACATCACTGCACTGGGTAAAATCATGGGAGGTGGTTTTCCGGTAGGGGCCGTCGCCGGCAGGGCGGACGTTATGTCAGTCTTTGACGCAGACTCCGACGGTGTAGCACCGTTGCCGCACGGCGGCACGTTCAATGCGAATCCGATCACCATGGTCGCGGGCCTGGCAGCAATGACCGACATGCCGCGTGCAGCCTTTGACGACCTCAATGCGCTGGGTGAGCGTACGCGTGAGGTACTTACTGAGGTTTTTGTCGATCTGGGAATCGCTGGCCAGGTCACAGGTGAAGGATCTCTTTTCAGAATTCATCTGCACGACCGGCCGATCGTGACCATACAGGATACCGCGCCGGGTTCAGGCGAGCTCACCGCCACAGTCGAGCTGCGCTCGCAACTTATCGATGACGGTTTCTTTCTGGGTGCCGGCTTGATGGGTTGTCTGTCTACCGTTAGCACACCCGATCATGTGGAGCGTCTTGCGGGCGCGCTCCGATCTCGACTGCCTGACGTCGTGCGCGCGCTTTGAGCAAATTGCGATGGTTGACCTGCACGTTGCTCTGCCTGTCCAGCGTGGCAGCTTGCGCTGGTTCAGCTGACAACTGGCCGCACTACGCCAACGACCTCGCCGCATCACGCTACTCCGATCTCGATCTCATAAACGCAGACAACGTCGAGAATCTCGAGATAGTCTGGCGCTGGAGCTCGCGCAACTTCGGGTCGCGGCCTGAAATGAAATATCGTACAACGCCGATCGTGATCGATGGTGTTGTGTACGCAACGGCAGGCTATCGTCGTGCTGTGGTTGCACTCGACGGCGCCACCGGGGAAACGCTCTGGGTATACCGCCTGGATGAAGGCCAGCGGACTCAATCGGCGCCAAGATTGAACTCCGGCCGTGGCGTCGCCTATTGGGCCGATGGCGATGATCGTAGGCTATTCATGGTAACGCCGGCCTACCAGCTCGTAGCGCTGCGTCCGGCAGACGGCAGTCTGATTCGATCCTTCGGCGACGAAGGCATCGTCGATCTGAAAGTAGGACTCGGCGTGACACTCGACGTCGATGAAGCGCGTATCGGCTCGAGTTCTCCGCCGCTTATTGTGGGCGATATTGCAGTGATCGGTGCTGCCATGGATCCGGGAATGCGGCCACCGTCGAAAGCGCATGTGCCCGGACATGTCCGTGGCTTCGATGTGCGCACCGGGGAACAGAAGTGGATTTTCCACACCATTCCGCGACCGGGTGAGTTCGGCCATGACACCTGGCAAGGGGACTCGTGGCGCTACACGGGCAACACGGGTGTGTGGGCACCCATGTCGGCGGATGCGAATCGAGGGCTCGTCTATCTGCCAGTCGAAGCCGCAACGAGCGACATTTACGGCGGGCATCGTCACGGTGACAACCTGTTTTCGAGTTCTCTCGTCTGTCTCGATGCGGCAACAGGCGATCGCATCTGGCACTACCAGATTATTCACCACGACATCTGGGACTGGGACAATCCGACGGCGCCGATACTCGTAGATATTGATGTCGATGGCCAGGCGATCCCAGCTGTGGTGCAGGTGACCAAGCAGTCGTTTGCATATGTCTTCAATCGTGTCACCGGCGAGCCGGTGTGGCCCATTGAAGAAAAGCCGGTACCACAAACACAGGTGCCGGGTGAGTGGACGTCGCCCACTCAGCCGCATCCTTCACGCCCCGCGCCGTTTGATCTCCAGGGTGTGACTGTTGAGGATCTGATCGACTTCACTCCGGCGCTGCGTGAAGAAGCCCTGCAACTGGTGGCCGACTTCAGACTGGGCTCGTTGTTTTCTCCACCCTCGCTGGCGGAAGCGGCCGACGGCACCAAAGGTACACTGGTGGTGCCGGGTTCCCTTGGTGGCGCCAACTGGGAGAGCGGGGCGATAGACGCACGCACCGGTGTACTCTACGTTTCTTCTTCCACATACCCTTCCGTCTATGCGCTCACTGCGGATCCGGAGTACTCCGATGTCGACTTCGTCAAAACCGGTAGACCGCCGCGCGTGCAGGGACTGCCGCTATTGAAGCCGCCTTATGGCCGAATCACCGCAATAGATCTCAATACAGGCGAGCATCTGTGGATGATTGCAAACGGTGACACCCCCGAATCGATCCGCAATCACCCGGCGCTGGAAGGAGTCGAGCTACCACGAACCGGTAAGGCGACCCGCGCCGGACTGCTGGTAACCAAATCACTGCTCTTTGCCGGTGAGAGCTGGAGTGGCGATCCGGTTTTTCGCGCGCATGACAAGAGCAGCGGAAAGATCATTGCTGAGATTGAACTGCCGGCAAGTCAGACGGGATTGCCGATGACTTATGCGATCGACGGCGCCCAGTACATCGTGGTTGCGGTTGGTGGCAATGGCGTCAGCGGCGAGCTCGTTGCGTTGTCAGTGCGCGAATGATGGATCTCCTGGTGGACCTCAGCGACCGATAGCGGTGGCATTCTGGTGACGAATATGCGATTGATGTTGCTCTGGGGAAGCACTGTTCCAGTGATAACGTCTGGCACAATGTGATTTGTGGGGAGGAACAAGATGCGCGGATTAATGCTGAACAGCACCAGGGAGCCGGCGGGCTCACTTTCTGTCACATCACCCTTCGATGGCCGTGAACTCGATCAAGTAGCCACTGCCGGCTCCGATCACGTCGAGGATGCGCTGGCCGCAGCTTATGGTCTCTTTCGGGCTAAGGACAGCTGGTTGTCCGTGCCGGAAAGAATCGAAATCCTCAACAAAACTGCGGCAATCATGGGCGAGCAGGTCGAGGAGCTGACGATGCTCGCGGCGAGCGAGGGGGGTAAACCCTACAGAGACTCGAAAGTAGAGGTGATCCGGGCAATTGATGGCATACATCTGTGCATTGAAGCACTGCGCGGGCATGTCGGATCCGTCATTCCTCTGGGTACGACGCCGGCCACCACCGGCACGCTTGCGTTCACCCAGAAAGAACCGATCGGTGTGGTCGTTGCTGTCAGCGCTTTCAACCATCCTTTGAACCTGATCATTCACCAGGTTGGACCGGCAGTTGCAGCCGGCTGCCCTTTCATCGTGAAACCGGCGGGCGATACTCCTCTGTCCTGCTTGCGATTCATCGAAATACTGCGTGAGGCGGGGCTACCCGACGCGTGGTGCCAGGCGATCGTAACGGCCGATCGTGACTCGGCAACGAAGCTCGTAACAGATCCCCGTGTGGGTTTTTTCAGTTTTATCGGCAGTGCCCAGGTTGGCTGGATGCTGAGCTCAAAGCTTGCGCCCGGTACGCGTTGTGCGCTGGAGCATGGTGGTGTCGCACCTGCGATCCTGGCAGAGCCATTCGACACTGAGCGCACCCTCGCAAGCGTTCTCAAAGGCGGCTTCTACCATGCCGGTCAGGTCTGTGTATCGGTGCAGCGAGTGTTCATACCCGCGGCACAAGCGGCAGAATTTGCCGCCGAGCTTGCGCGGCGTGCGCAAACGCTGATAGTGGGTGCACCGGAAGAGGAGAGCACCGATATCGGCCCGCTGATCCGGGCCGCCGAAGCAGACCGTGTCGCGGAATGGGTCGACGAAGCAGTGGCGGCGGGTGCTGAATTGCTTTGCGGTGGCAAGAAGATCTCAGATACCTGCTATGAGCCGACTGTTCTGTTGAATCCACCGGCAGACATCCGGGTCAGCACGATGGAGATTTTCGGACCGGTTGTCTGCGTGTTCGGCTACGACCGGCTCGAAGATGCCGTGCGCCAGGCAAACTCGCTACCCGTCGCGTTTCAGGCATCGATATTCTGTAACGATATCGATACAGCAATGAGTTTGTATAAACAACTCGACGCATCGGCCGTGATGCTCAACGAGCACACGGCATTTCGTGATGATGTCATGCCGTTCGCAGGCTTGCGCGAATCGGGTCTGGGCACCGGCGGAATTCCTTACACCGTGGAAGACATGCAGATCGACAAAATGCTGGTTATCAGGTCTCCCAGTCTCTGAATAAATGTTGCTGACAAACGCAATTCCACTACTCGAATCTGGCGACTGGGAAGCAGCTCATGTCATCGCCCAGGAAGATCCATCCGAACTGGGTAGCTGGGCGCATGGCATCGTGCACCTGATGGAAGGGGATCTCAGAAACGCAGGTTACTGGTATGAGAAAGCTGGCCGGGACTTGCCGGAACCTTCGGTGATTGCCACTGAGATCGCAGCACTCAAAGCGCAACTCGCAGCAAGCGACTGAGAAATCGTCAGGCGCTCGCTGCAAGCCAGCCGGTTAGCGCGGCAAACTTCTCCTCCTGGCGCCATGGACCTTCGTTTGCTGGCGCTTTACCGCCTAGTTCGCTCAAGATCGCGAGCCGGTCGAGCCCCAGTTCCTCTTGTGCCACTGTGAGTAGATCTTTCTTATCAATGCGACGGAGTTCCACGCCGAGTGCTTCCAACGCACTTGCGACAGCAGCACGAACAGCGTCGCCTTCGGCGATGTGAATCTGTGCGTGCGACGCGAGTACTTTGTCGAGTGTCGGTGCCAAGCGGCCGCGGCCCGTCAGTAGTCCGGCGTGCGTCAGCTCGCCGTGTTGTTTGACGGCTTGTTTGAGCTGGCTGAAGTTAGCAAGCGTGGCCGCGCACTGTTTCTGTCTGCCATTTTCGATGACGGCCGCTGGGTCATCGGGTGCCGGCACCCGTGTCAGGCCATCGAAGCCGCCAGCCACATGGTAGGGTTCTAACGATTCTCTGTCCGCCGAGTAACAGGTATCGACACGTACCGTGTGGATGATCCTCAGATCGCCACCAGATTCCAGACGAACTATCCCGGCACAGACCCAACCCATGTGAGTGATGATGCCGATTGAGAGTGCGCGTTTCGACATCGCAATCGCAGGTTCGCTAGCTGCCGAAATTTGCTTGCAGGTATTCAGTCAAAGCTTCGGCGATGGTGTCCCTGAGAGTGATTTCTACAGTCCGTTTACCGTTGTCGGTACTGGCTGTGAGCAGCAGTTTGTCATAATCCGGATTTTTGTAGAGCATCGCCTGCGGCATGATCTTGCCGAAGCGGAAGTTGGCATTGGTGACGACAGCTATTTTTTCTCCGTCCACCGTGACGTCCAGACACATCAGTTTGATCTGGAAAGATAAAACAGCGTTGCCAGACGTTTTCAGGCGCGCGCGAAGCCACTCACCGTCCACTATCGACTGCATTTCGGCTGTGGACAATGGGCACCCATCCTGAACTTTAATGACCGGGATCAGGACATTGGCGTTGCGGTTTTTCATCCATTGTTCGGCGATCGAGGACATTGGAGACACGAGGAGTAACGCGAAAAGTAGCAGGCGCATGTGAAGACTCTCGAAGAGTTGCTGTCACGTTTAAGATAAGTCTCCGCCGCAGGAAAGTACACTGACGAAGCGCGGCTCTACACAGCTTCGCGACCGTAAACGCCCACGTGTGCCTGTACCCGCTCCGTGTAAGTCTTCAGGTTGTTGTAGGATTGGGCAATTTCCGTCAGCCAGGTCGCTGGTTGATTGTCGTAGATTCCCGCCATTAACGAAGCGACTGTAAAATCGAATATGTTCGGAGTCTGGCCGAAAAGGTATCCCTCGTGACTTACTAGAGCCTCTAAAGCGGCGAGATCTCTTTCTGCGAAGCTTTTTTGTTCTGCCAGTGTATGTCGACCCAGACCCTGCAGATCGTATGTTTTTGCGACCTGCTTTCGTGCCAGCCGTGTAATAAGTGGGCGCACAATTTTCGGCACGAAGCCGAAGAAGCCTTCGACGACGTTCGGCCACCAGTCTGAATCGAGCCAGCGGCTGGCGACCAGCATCCAGTAGAGATGATCTTCTGCAAGACGCGTCACTGCGGTACCTTGAGCCTTCTGCTCGGCGCTCAGATCTGCGTAAACCTGTCCCTGTGTGACTTGATCCAGGTATTGCGTTATGAGTTCAGAATCTGCGATCTTCTCACCATCCACAATGAGGTAGGGAAGTTTCGCCTTGGGCGCCTTTCTCGGGTCAGCTTCCTCGACGAGTTCGAACGGCAACTGCAGCGACGTGAGCAGCATCTCGGTTTTCAGGCAGAAGGGACTTACGTTGCGCAGCCCGAATGCGGGCGGGAAGGTTGCTAGTTGGATCATCCTGATCTCCTGGAGTTGGCCGTGAGCAAGTTGCAATTCGCATTGCAGTCGAGTTTGGACCGCTCAGCTTAGCAAAAGGCTACTGACAGTGTTGTGTCAGCAGGGATGTGAGTCGCACAGCAGGAGAATAGGGTATAGTTTTTTGCCTGCTCCTTTTTGATTATCGGGACGAATTTGTTGGTGCCTGGAATTGGACGTCTTGTGGTGCCGGTAGCGCTGGCGGGATTCGCTGCCAGTGCTGAACCGACGGCGCCGCAGTTTCAAGCTATTCTGGATTCCGCGGTAGCATCGGGTCTGCCTGCAGTTTCCGCCCACGTCTCCTGGAATAATGGCCTGTGGTCAGGAGTGGCTGGTAAGACGTCGGCTGACTCCGGCGAGCCATTGAATTCCGACTCCCGATTCCGACTTGCCAGCATTACCAAGCTCTTCACGTCCGTGGTTGTCCTGCAACTGGTGGATGAAAAAGTGCTGCAGCTCAGCGATGTCCTCCTGGATCGCCTTCCCGGAAGTCCCGTAGCCGATATTCCGCATGCTGACTCAATTACCATCGCGATGCTGCTGGATCACACCAGCGGCATCCACAGCTTTACCGATGTCGATGGCTTCTGGCGCGAGGCGTACAGCAACGCGGGCCTCGATCGAATCTGGCAACCTGCTGAACTCATCGGGTACAGCTTGCAGAAGAGGCCTTACTTTGAACCGGGATTTCCTGGAAGAAAGCAGTATTCGAACAGTAATTACATATTGCTCGGTATGATTATCGAAGCGGTGACCGACGAATCACTGGCGAGCGCATACCGCAACCGGATCTACGAACGTAGTGGCATGACGCACACGCTCCTGGAAGGTTTCGATTCCGGTATGGACGGCGTCCAACACAGTTTTCTGAAAACCAGTTTTCGCAACCGACTACTGGCGATGAAGCGCGATTGGAATAAGAGTGGCCCCGGTGGGCTTTATGACGTGAGCGGCAACTATCGGCTTTACAACAGCTGGGCCTGGGCGGCGGGCGGCATTTCTTCGAGCGCAAGCGACCTGCATCGATTTCTGAGTGCTCTGCGCAACGGCGCTCTCTTGAGCGAAGAAAGCCACGAAGTGCTTTTTCGCAACAACAGCGCCACAGGCAGCGCCGGTGTAGTTTTCGGCGGCAGCGGGGGCTGGGAGGGGATCACAGCCGCTGCCTATGAGATCAACAACGAAGTACAGATCGTTGTCCTGGTTAACGCCACAGGCTTTGCCGCGGATCTAGATGCGAATGCGTTGCGCGCTAAGCTCTACCGGGTTTTGCAACCGCAGAACTGAATCAGCCCTCGCACCTGCACCTACCACTGATTGCGCAGTTCGCGCAGCTTGATGAACACTTCCCGCGCGCTCGGATCGTCGGGAAGATCCGGGAACGCCTCGCGCAAGCGGGCGATCACCGTCGGATTTGTGAGACGGAAAAACGCATTGATCTCCTTTTCCTGCGCTAACGAGGTAATCAACGCCTGGTCCGGATCGTGACTGGCTGACAATTCTTCCAACAGGGTTGCTGCGCTCGCATTGTCCGGCTCACGGTCCAGGGTGAACTCGAGGTTGTTGGTTATGTAGTCATGCCCCGGATAGATCAGTGTCGAACCGGGTAGCTCACTGAGTTGACGAGCAAAAGTTTCGTATAACTCCTCCGGATGACCGCCGCCGTGGCAGTTTCCGGCACCGGCATTGAAGAGCGTATCACCGGAGAACAAACCCGGTGTGTCGGTCTGTGACAGCAGGCAG
>JAPUFN010000267.1 GCA_027293665.1 Gammaproteobacteria bacterium
CCATCTTCGCTGCGGGACATCCAGCTGACAGCGTTGCCGCCATCGGGCAGCACAACGACATCCACTCTGCCAAGGGGCTCCTCAGTGGCAACATCGATCGCTGGAGCAAATGAGTCTCCGCCATCGGCAGATCTGGCCAGCCGTACCAACGGCGTCTCGTTCGCCGCTGTATACCACGCAACGACTACTTCAGCACCTTGCGCTGCGATAGCGGGTCCGTTCACAGGACAACCCGTTATCAGCCAGTTATCTGCGGACACCCGCACTGCTTCCTGCCACTTGTCGTGCACTTTTCTGACCAGGTAGATATCGCGAATTTCGTTCTCAGTGCGGGCTCTGTAAACCACCAGCGGCCCATCCGGACCGTTTGCTGCATCCGTCTGGCAACAATCGCAGACCAGCGAATCCACCAGCACTTCCTGGGAGATCGAACCAGTTGTGGAGATCGATGCCGAGCGCAACGTCATGCCCCGGTTTTTCAGCGAGCCGGTGTCGTTCAACATGTTACGGCCATCGAGCCATACCGCTTCTGCAGCCTCGCCGTCAGGATAGATCGACACGAATCCGTGTTCCGTAGCAGAGTCATCTCTATGCAATCGCAGCGGCTGGCCCCACTGCTTGCCAGCATCGGCCGACGTCGCAACAAATGTGTCATAGGCGTACGCACTACCCGACTTCCTGACAAGCCAGTGCGCCACCCAGAGTTGCTCGTCTATCGGTTGCACCGCTGGAAAATCAGCCCAGTTGGCAAACCACTCGCTGCCACTGGCCACCGGTTCAGCCGCTGACCAGCCGCGTCCTTCGAGAGTTGCAAACCGCAGCTCATGACTGTCACGGCGGGCTTCGAGCCAACTCAGCACGACCTTCCCGGCGGGTCCCCTGGCGAGGTGGGGCTGCGCACTGACGTCTCCTGCCGGTGATTTGACTGAATCGACCCCAGGTAGGCCGGCTGCACCACTGCAACCCACGATCAGCAGCATAGGTAGCACTATAGATAGCACCATAGACAGCTGCAGCCGGGCGAACCGGCAAGACCGGCGAGCTGCGGCTGCGGGAAACACGAAGTTCATTGATGTGCCCTGCGGGAAAATGGTCGAAGTGGTCGGCAGATTGAATACTCCGCTATTAAGAACACTCCGTCATAAAAAATCAATCTCGCACCATTAAAGGGAATAACGGAATAAGGCAATAACAGAAAGCTGGACGGGACCTGATGCTGGCAATCTCCCAGAATTTGGCGGACACTCTCCCGCCCAAGGGAGAGACTGAACTCAGGTGCAGGCTGTTGCGTAGTGGCCTGTCGCAATGACGGTGCATTCGCCTGCTGGTTGTCCTTTTTCAGACTCCTAGAATTTTAATAAAGGTACAGGAGAACGAAAAGTGAAAAGACTCACTGCATTATTTTTAGCCGGTCTCACGATATGGTCATTCAGTGCCCGGGCTGCAGAAACCCAGACGGTTCGTGAGGTTTTTGTCTGCAGTTATGTCAACGGTGCCGGAATGACTGAGCTACTCGCCGCCAGAGATGCACTGGTCGAGCTCAACACACAGTTGGGGATCGAAGACCAACTGGCATTCGTCTGGACGCCCTATAAAGCTAATGTCGATTTTGATCTTCTCTGGTTTGCGAACCACGAAAATCTCAATGCATTCGGCAAAGTAGCGGATGCTTATAATTCGGCCGAAGGAACGGCTGCCCTGGATGCAGCTTTTGGCGACGTCGTAGATTGCAACTCTTCGCTCTACTTCCAGGAGCAAATCTATGAGGGTGGTGAACTCGAAATCACGCAGCCACCTGCGATCCTCGAATCCTATCGCTGCACGTTCCACGACGGTAAAGGGCTGGGCGATCTGCCTGACGCTCTTGCGTATTGGAAGCAGACACTGGATCAACTCGGCACGCACAAGTCGTACGATGCATATATGGCCACACCGTTCATCGCTAATACGCCAGTGGACGTAGGTTACTACGCGGTACATGCCAGCGTGCAGGGATTCGCTGAGACGGCCACCGCGTATCAGAGTTCAGACGGCGGTGCCGAAGCCGACCGGCGGTTCGACGAGATTCAAAACTGCGAAACGAGTCTCTGGTACGGCCAGCGCGTTATCCCGGCGATGTGATTGGAGAGCATTCAGATGCGTAAACTGACTGTAATGCTCCTGGCGACCCTGGTGGCTTGTTCGGGCACGGAGCCTCCCTCAGAGTCTTCAGCGGAGTCATCCGCTGCAACTCTCCGGGAACTCTACGCTTGTAACTTCGTCGCGGGCAAAGGGATGAGCGATCTCGATGATGCCCGCGACTTCCTCGTCGCGCAGATTGCTCAGATAGGATCCGCCGATCTAGACAACATGGTGAGCTTTCTCTGGACGCCCTACAAAGCGCGAACCGATTACGATTTTCTCTGGTTCAATCAGTATGAAAGCATCGCGGCGTTCGGCCGTGCCGAGACTGCCCTGGCTACCCGTGCCGATGCAGTAAATGCAAAGTTCGGCGCAGTGGTTGCATGCGATTCGAGCTTATCGACGCGCGAGCAGATATATGACGGCGGCGGCGGAGATTTTGTAACGGGAAATCAGGCGCTGCTCGAGACCTATGCCTGCACGTTGAATCCGGGTAAGAACATGGATGACGTGGCGGCAGCGGTCGACCACTGGCATGGCGTGATCTCAGGCATCAATGGTTTTGAGAACTACGATGCCTATATGGCAACGCCATACATCGCCAACACGCCGGTCGATTTGTTCTATCTCGGGGTGCACAACAACGTGACCGACTTTGCGGCGCACACGACAGCCTATCTGGACTCACCCGGTGCGGCAGAAGCGGACAGACGGCTCGCTGAAGTGCATGACTGTGAGTCCAGCCTGTGGTGGGGTCGGATAATGATCGGCGACTAGAAGCGTCGGCCGGCAATGAACTCGTTGATGATGACCGCGAGTTCTGCGCCGGCATCTTCCTGCACGAAGTGTCCGGCTCCTTTCAGAGTGATGTTCTGAGCACCGGGCACACGGTTGAGAAAGGCTTTCTCACCACCCGCCGTGATTGGATCGGAATCGCTGAACGCACACAGAAACGGCTTGTCCCAGTTTTCAAACACCTGCCAGGCCTCGGCGTTCTCCCGCAGGTTGGATGGCACAAGATACGGCATGATGTGGGCACCGGCTTTGTAGCTGCGATCGGGGAAGGGTGCGGCGTATGCACGTGCCAGCTCCGGATCTGTCGACCCGCCCATGAAACCCATTATTTCTTCGACCGGTAAATCCTCGACGCTGTGGCTGTAGGCCACCCAGCGCAAAAAGGTCGTCTCCTCGCGTAGTTCATCAAGGGTGACCGTTCCTTGCCACCAGACGCTCAGCTTGAAGAGTGTGTACCCAAGCCAACCATTGATCCCTGCAGCCGAAGGTAGCCCGGTGTTGCTCACGACAACCCGCGCAAAGCGGTCCGGTTGCGCCGCCACGACGCGCAAGCCCACCAGGCCGCCCCAATCCTGTCCGAAAAAGGTCGCCTCCTGCAGATCGAGCTTCGTCACCAGCTCCAGCATGACGTCCACCTGCATCTGATAACTGTAATCATCTTCGTTTACTGGCTTGTCAGATTTTCCAAACCCGACCAGGTCGGGCACCACGACTCTATGCCCGGCCGCCGTCAACACCGGTATCATTTTTCGATAGAGGTAACTCCAGGTGGGTTCGCCATGCAGGAGAAAAATCGGTGCCGCGTCTGCAGGTCCTTCATCAAGATAGTGGATCCGATAAGCGCCAACCTGCAGATAGTTCGGACGATAAGGAAAATCCTTGAGTCCTTCGAATCGCGCATCCGGCGTGCGCAGAATACCTGGCGCTATCTCGTCCGCCTTTGTTGAAAAGGCAGCCGACAAAGCAATGCTCAACACCGCAAGCAAAAACATTCTTTTCATCGTCAGATGATTTCGCATCGATCCCCCTGAGTTGGTCGGGTTATTGTCCGGCAACAGCAACTTAGGGCGAATGTTACCGCCAGGTCAATCTCCGGCCCTGCTTTCGCGCTCTACAGTCCCAATTCGCTCAAATCCGGATGATCATCCGGTCGCCGGCCAAGCGGCCAGTGAAACAGGCGCTCTGACGCAGCAATGGGCAGGTCGTTGATGCTGGCATAGCGGCGCTGCATCAAGCCATATTCGTCAAACTTCCAGTTCTCGTTGCCATACGACCGGTACCAGTTTTCGGCTTCATCACGCCACTCATAGGCAAACCGAACCGCGATCTGGCTGTCATCGTGAACCCAGAGTTCCTTGATGAGACGGTAGTCGAGTTCGCGTTCCCATTTGCGAGCGAGAAACGCTACGATCTGCTCGCGACCCGTTGGAAATTCAGCGCGATTACGCCACTGGCTGTCGGGGGTGTAGGCAAGTGCAACACGATTGGGATCACGACTGTTCCAGCCATCTTCAGCAAGGCGGACTTTCTCGACTGCCGACTCAAGGGTAAATGGCGGCATGGGTGGACGTGCATCGTTTGTCGTGTTCATCTGCATCTCCCTCAGATATCGAGCGCGACGAGTTCAGCCTTGAGTCGCCGGTTCTCTTCGCGCAGCGGGACGATTAATTCATCGATCTGAGACTGAGTGTAGCGCGGTGTGATGTGCTGCGGGCAGTTCCAGTCGAACGCCTCGACTTCGATGACAAAACCCCGTTCCACCCTGGCCCGGTAATCGTCGACCTCCAGCTCAGCGAGCAAAGCGGATTCATCCACGGATGAATCCGCGGTCACCAGACGCACCCGGCCGAGCAGCTTCAAACGCGTTCGACTCGGATAATCCATGAAGAACAATGCAACTCGATCGTCCTTACGCAGGTTGCCGACACTCACATATTGGCGATTGCCGCGAAAGTCTGCAAAGCCTATCGTCCGCTCATTGAAAACCTTCATGAAACCGGCCGGTCCACCGCGGTGCTGCACGTAGGGCCAGCCGGTTTCGCTGACACTGGCCATATAGAAACTATCCCGGGCCCTGATGAAATCACGTTCGCGTTCGCCGAGCAGATGGTTGGAATCCTCACCCGCCCCCATCGACAGGTAACCTTTGCGGCTGCCGAGTTCCTGCTGCACTTCCCGGACCGATTTGGTGAACGCGATCTCTGCAAATTTGTGTCCCATTTGAGTGCTCCGTCTGGTGTCCGCCGGGTTGCCGCTGATCGGCTGGCTGCTGAGTGGCCATACTGTGACAAATTCCAGTTATATTAAGAATATGGATAAATTACAATTAACTATTCCTATAAGTGGAATTATTAGTGGATCGCCTGCACCAGATGAATGTATTTGTCGCGGTGGCCGAAGAAGCAGGCTTCGCTGCCGGAGCACGCCGCTTACAGATGTCGCCGCCGGCGGTCACCCGCACGGTAGCAGCATTGGAAAAACGTCTCGGGGTCAAACTGTTCAATCGCACCACCCGCTACGTCCGCACAACCGATGCGGGCGTTCGCTACCTCGCAGATGCGCGAATCATCCTGGCTGCGGCGGACAACGCCGACCAGGCAGCAGCCGGCATCAACGCAGATCCGCGTGGCCATCTCGCCGTCACTGCCCCATCGCTCTTTGGCCGCATGTTCGTCATACCGGGCATCATCGACTACCTCCAACGCTACCCGGGCACCGAGGTTTCGGCGATTTTTCTGGATCGCGTAGTGAACCTGCTCGAAGAGGGGCTGGACGTGGGCGTGCGCATCGGCGAGCTGCCGGATTCCAGCATGCGGGCCGTACGGGTGGGATCTGTGCGTCTGGTCGTGTGCGCTGCAACCGCCTACCTCGAGGAACACGGACTACCGCAGCGACCCGAGGACCTGCTCGAACATCCTGTGGTCACCTCGAGTGCGGGAAGCGATTTCCACAATTGGCGCTTTGCAGGGCCGAACAAGCGGCCACTGCCTATCGAACCGAGACTGACGGTGACAACCAACGACGCAGCCATCGAAGCGGTCGTTCATGGATTTGGCATCACAAGGCTGTTGTCGTACCAGATCGCACCGTATCTGGCCAACGGCGAGCTGAAGGTTTTGTTACCCGATTACGAACCGGCACCACGACCCGTGCATATCCTGCACCGGGAGGGACGTTATGCATCCGCCAGAATTCGAACTTTCGTAGACCTGCTGGCGGAGCGGTTGCGGGCCGCGTTGAACGATTGACGACACGCTACCAAGACCGCGAATTTTTTTTCAGCGGCCAGGTCGACTTGCCGCTGCCACTACTGCCGACAACATTGAATCTCGTGAGCTGCTGCGTTCCAGATCGTACCCATCAACCGGCAGTAGACTGCACCACCTCGTCATCGGGATCGAATATTTCTTCGATCCGCAGCCCGAACAATTGCGCCATCTTGAACGCCAGCGGCAGTGCCGGATCATACTTTCCGGTTCCGCCTATCCGGCAGAGTGCCCAATGGCTTGAAACCTGCCTCACAATGATCCAATGGCCAGAACCGCAACAGCCGCAAGGAACCAATCACTTACAACGTGGATCGGCCTTCTGAATCTCTGCAATCTGCTCGCGCGTGATTGGAATCGATTCGCAGCCATGTCCCTGCTCACAGATCAAATCCCATTGCGGTTCAGCGCGTATGTGGCAGGCAAAGCAGTTGCCACCGAACCGATTCACCACATCCACGAAACCCCGCGTTCGAATCGCGCTACCCTCTGGTGATACATCCAGTTCGAAGAATTCCCAGTCCTGTGTAGCGGCATTCCAACCCGGCCTGTGTTTGACCATCACTTCAGTGGGCACAAGTTGCACAACCGAACCGGCCGGGTACGTCCCTCCGGTAGCTGAAAGCGCAACGGTGCGCGTGCCCTCGAGATCACCAAGAAGATTGGCGACAAAAAAATGTCGCACGCGGGTCATTTCGGCCAGGCAGCTGAAGTCTTCGGCCGAAACTTCGATTCCACCGCTGTTAGTGTCCGCACTTTCCACGTTCGGCACGAACGCGATGCACGATAACAAGACTACGCCAGTGGCAAACATTAATTGTTGAGTCGTCATATGGTTCACTTCCAAATTGATTAGCGTTCAAACGCGATGACAGGCACGCGATCGTACAGGACGAATTTTCAGCGAAAGCGCAGCGTGTCGAAAGTGTATTCCTCACCTTCTTCGAACGACAGGGTATCTCCGGCGATGATGTGCGCCGCACCCTGCAGACACTCCATCAGCGATGGGTGCGGCATGATCGACGTTAAAAGGTAGGAATACGGCAGCTGCCGCTCGATCATGATGGAAGCAGCCGCAACGAGTGTGTCGGCATCGCGGCCGATACATCTGACTCCCAGAATCCGATCGTCACCTTCAGGGCCTACGATGAGCTTCACAAATCCCAGTGGCGCGCCCATCGCGTGGGCACGGTGATTGCGCCCGAAGGGGTACTTGCCGACCCGTATCGCACCGCAGCGCTCACGGGCAACGGTTTCCGACATACCGGCACCTGCCACCATCGGCAGTGTGAAAATGATGTACGGAACATGATCCATGGATTGATTGAACGACAGGCCCAGGATGTGGTGCGCAGCGCAACGGGCTTCCGCCTGAGCGACATGGACCAGCGCCATGTCAACGGGCGTGGCGCGCATACCCACATCGCCCACTGCGTAGATGTGCGGCACGTTGGTCTGCATTGCAGCTGAGGTCTTCACATAACCACGATCGTCTGTCTCAACACCCGGCGCCGCCAGATTCAAGCCCGTTGTGCACGGTATTCTGCCGACCGCCAGCAGCGCCACCTCGCTGTCAATTTGAATTCCTCCAACCAGGGTCGTGCGCGTCACGCCATTCACGACTTCCATCGATTCCAATCGGCTGGAAGCCATGACCTCCACGCCCATCATTTCCATCGTGGTCGCAAGAAATGCACTGATGTCCGGATCCTCGCTCTCGAGAATTCGTGGTGCCGTATCCACAAGTCGAACGGTACTCCCCATCGAGGCAAAAATGCCGGCAAATTCGCAACCGATCACACCCCCACCAACCACCACGAGTGATTTCGGTCGTGACTCAATGCGCGTCACCTCGTCACTGGTAACGATGTGCACGCCATCTATATCTATACCCGGGAGAGAGCGCGGAGTGGTTCCCGTGGCAACAATGATGTGCTCCGCTTGAATCTGCTCCGAGCCGACGCGGACCACATGATCGTCGACGAATTCGCCGCGCCCTTCCAGCAACCTCACCCCGACACGCTCGAGCCGGTCCCTCAAGGTAGTGTGCAAACCTGCCGACGCCAGCTCAACCGCTTCGCGAACCTGTTGCCATGGCGGCGGATTTGATTCGCCGAAGACCTCGGGGCGAAAGCGATTTTGCAGATACTGCCGGGCAATCTCGAACTCGGACTTCGACTTGAAGGCGCCTTCGATCCCGTAGCCCATCAGCACAC
>JAPUFN010000268.1 GCA_027293665.1 Gammaproteobacteria bacterium
GCCAGCTTTGGTGGCTACTCCGCGCTCGTTGCCGCTTTCAAGTTCCCCGAAAAAATACGCTGCGCGGTCAGCTTTGCCGGGATCTCGGATTTACCGCGCATGGTGGGCAGGCTCGAACAATTCGACCTGACAAAGCGCAACCGTGTTCGAATTCAAAGCGGCGATGAACTGCTGGAAAACTCGCCGATTCACCAGGCGCACCGGATCAATACGCCTGTGCTGCTCGTGCATGGGGATTCGGATACCGTCGTCAGAGTCAGGCAGTCCCGCTCACTGGCGAAGGCGCTGGAACGGCACAACAAAAAGTATCGCTATGTCGAGCAGATCGCGGGTGACCACTTTCTGAGCAATCGTAGCCAGAACGACGAATTCTTCAATACGATGGCTGATTTTCTCGAAGAGCACATTGGCGAGCGTCGTCACTGAGTGCGGATTCTCTAAAAGCGCCGGGTGAAGCGAATGCCTTCCTTTGAAAGACTCATCTGATCCTGTGCGTCCTGCCACACGAGTGTCAGACCGGAATCTTCGCCATCCTGGCGGCCAAAATACCAGCGTTCGTTGATGCGCCAGCCGATGATCTCGGTGAAGTCGTCGAGATCATGATCCTGGACTCCCAATGCATAGATATCAGGAATACGATAGCCTGCTGCGATCGCGCTCGACCGCAGCTGCGGAGCCTGCGGTGGCAGTGCACGCAGAGTCATCGCCACGGCGACCAAGCCAGCGTTCGCACCAGCAGCTTCGCGCTGCAGAGACAGGCCGCTGGGATCTAACGCTTCCGGGTTCTTCGTCTGTGCTACGGCAGCGGCACCGGCACCGGCTGCCAGCACGAGCAAACTGAGGCTGAGGATGAATCGCACAACTGTTCTCCTGACTGCCACTCGTAGGGTAATCTCTCACACAAATGCGCGATTTCAGTCGAGAAATCATGGAGATCAGAAGAAAGAAACTGAATAAGAAAAATCACGTAACTGATTGAAATATAATAATAAAGAATAATTATATTCTCTGGAATAAGGGAGGAGTACCCATGAGTGAGGCTGCACAGGCGCGTGAGCCTACGGTTCTCTACGAAAAACACGGTGAGCGGATCGCACGAATCACGTTGAATCGGCCCGATCGCGCCAACGCGCAGAACTATCGCCTGCTCTTTGAACTCAACGAGGCATTCGACCAGGCAGCGCAGGACGACGAGGTGCGCGTGATCGTCCTGGCGGCGGCAGGTAAACACTTTTCTTCCGGCCATGATCTCAGCGGCGACGATGATGTGTCGTTGTCTGAAATAGGAATCAGCGGCTGGGGTGGCTTCGGTCTGCCGGGAATGGAAGGTCACTGGGCGCGCGAAGAAGAAGTGTACTTCGGGCTTTGCTGGCGTTGGCGAAACATTCCCAAGGTCACCATTGCCGAAGTCCAGGGCAAAGTCATCGCGGGCGGTCTCATGCTTGTCTGGCCCTGCGATCTGGTCGTGGCAAGTGACGATGCGACGTTTCAGGATCCGGTGGTGGCGTTCGGGGTCAATGGCGTCGAATATTTCGGTCACCCGTGGGAATTCGGCGTTCGCAAAGCCAAAGAACTTCTGTTCACGGGCAGGGCGATCACCGCGAAGGCGGCGCAAGATCTCGGCATGGTGAATCGGGTCGTTGCAAGGGCTGATCTGACTAGCGAGACGATGGGCCTGGCCGAAGAAATAGCCCGGCAACCGATGATGGGTTTGAAAACGGCCAAGGAATCGGTCAACCAGATGCAGAACGAACAGGGGCTTTATAATTCGCTGCGCAGCGCGATGTCGCTGCAGCAACTGGGCCATGCAAACAATTACATCGTGCACAAAATGGCCGTCGACCCCGCAGGGATGAACATCGTACGGGATCTTGCGAAAAAGCCACCATTGGACAGCTGACGGAGTACGACCAGGTATGAAACTAACCTCCGCGAACGAGCATTTTGATCTTTCCGGGAAAGTCTCCATCGTCACTGGCGGGAGCCGGGGACTGGGACTGGCGATGGCCACCGCTTTTGCCGGCGCCGGGGCGAATGTCGTAATCGCCAGCCGTAAGCTCGAGAACTGCGAAGCGGCGGCAACCAGCATCGCGGAAGCCACTGGGCAGGATTGCCTTGGTGTTGCTTACCATGCTGGAAAATGGGAAGACAACGCGGAGTTGTTGGAGGTTACTCTGGAACGGTTCGGACGCGTGGATGTGCTTGTCAATAATGCAGGTATGTCACCGCTCTACGAGAATCTGGCAAGCGTCACCGAAGCATTGTATGACAAAGTTCTGGATGTAAATTTGCGTGGCCCTTTCCGTCTGGCGGCGATTGTGGGCGAGCACATGGCCGCGGCGGATGGCGGTAGTATTATCAACATAAGCAGCGTTGCAGCTGTACGCCCGGCACCACATGAACTTCCCTACGGCATGGCCAAAGCCGGACTGAACGCGTTGACGCTTGGACTTGCCAATGCGTACGGACCTAAGGTGCGCGTCAACTGCATTATGCCCGGGCCCTTCCTTACCGATATTTCAAAGGCCTGGGATATGGAAGCATTCCAGAAAAACGCCCGAGACAATATTCCGCTTGGCCGAGCTGGCGCGCCTGAGGAAGTGATTGGTGCTGCCTTGTATTTTGCCTCGGCTGCATCGAGTTTTACGACGGGCGCGGTCCTGAAAATAGACGGTGGAGCCGTCTACCAGCCTGCCTGAGACAACGGCTGTGCCTGAGACAATGGTTGCCGATACTCAGCTCAGCAGGCTGCGGCCGATGAGCATTCTCATCACCTCATTGGTTCCCTCGAGAATCTGATGAACCCTCAGGTCACGTACAAAGCGTTCGATGGGATAGTCCATGAGATAACCGTAGCCACCGTGCAGCTGTAAGGCATCGTTGGCGATTTTCGAACCTGCATCTGTTGCGATGAGTTTGGCCATTGCAGCGGATTGGGTTTTATCTGGTGCATCTTCGGTCACCTTCAGCGCGGCGATATGGGTCAAAGCACGTGCTGCGGCGAGCGCCGCTGCCATGTCCGCGATCTGAAACTGAGTGTTCTGGAATTCGGCGATCGCCTGACCGAACTGCTTGCGTTCTTTCACATAGTTAATCGACTCATCCAGACAGCGTTGGGCGCCTCCCAGGGAACAGGCTGCGATGTTCAGCCGACCGCCGTCGAGCCCGGCCATGGCAATATTGAATCCCGTGCCTTCCGCGCCGACGCGGTTGCTGACTGGAACTCTGGCGTCTTCGAAGTTGACCATGGCGGTGGGTTGCGCGTGCCAACCAAGTTTGCGCTCATTGGCGCCGAAGCTGACGCCCGGGGTGTCCTTCTCCACGACCAGACAGCTGATGCCGCGATGACCTGTATCGCCAGTTCTGACCATACAGACATAAATTTCGTTTACGCCCGCACCGGAGATGAACGCCTTGCTGCCATTTAAGACGTAGTCATCTCCATCCTTGATTGCGGTAGTCTTGAGGCCTGCCGCATCCGAACCGGAATCCGGCTCTGTCAGGCAGTAGCTCGCGAAGTGCTCCATGGTGATGAGTTTTGGTAGAAACTTCTTGATCACGGCGTCATCACCGAAGCTCGCTATCATCCATGCCGCCATGTTGTGGATGGAAATATACGCAGACGTGGTAGGGCAGCCGTATGCCATGGCTTCCATAATGAGCGCAGCTTCCAGCCTGCCGAGACCAATTCCACCGACCGCTTCAGGAAGGTAGATTGCACCGAAGCCGAGATCTGCAGCGCGCCGGATGGTATCCCGCGGGAACTCGTGGTTTTCGTCCCAGCGGGCAGCCTGCGGGGTGATTTCATCGGCGGTAAATTTCTCAGCCACATCCCGGATTGCGACCTGTTGCTCTGAGAGTTTGTAATCCATGCAGGCGGCCTTATTGCATCGTGGGAATGACGAAACTCTGATCGGAGAGGTCGCCTTCCGGCCAGCGTTGGGTGACGGTCTTGATCTTGGTGTAGAAGCGCACGCCCTCGGTGCCATGCTGATTGGCATCACCGAATGCCGAGCGCTTCCAACCGCCAAACGAATGGTAGGCGACCGGAACCGGGACCGGGACATTGATGCCTACCATGCCTACGTTGACTCGCCTGGCGAATTCCCGCGCGGCCTGGCCATTGCGGGTGAATATCGCGACACCATTGCCATACTGGTGCTGCGATGGCAGTTTGATCGCATCCTCCAGGGTATCGCTGCGCACGATCTGCAGAACGGGTCCGAAAATTTCATCGCGGTAGCTGCGCATGTCCGGGGTAACGTTGTCGAACAGCGACGGGCCGATGTAGAAACCGTTTTCGTAACCCTGCAGGGAAAAATCCCGGCCATCGACCAGTAAATCCGCACCTTCATCGACTCCCAGCTGAATGTAATCTTTGATTCGCTCCCGGTGCGCTGCGGTGACCACGGGTCCGTAGTCGGCGTCGGCATCGGTCGAAATCCCGACTTTCATGGCTTCCATTTCCGGGATCAGTCGTTCGATCAGACTTTCTGCAGTCCCTTTGCCCACCGCCACGGCTACAGGCAGTGCCATGCAGCGTTCACCAGCGGAACCAAATGCTGCACCGACGATGTCTTTCACTGTCTGGTCGTAATCCGCATCCGGCAGCACGATGCCATGGTTCTTTGCACCACCCATCGCCTGGACTCGTTTGCCGTGCGCCGTCCCCAACGCGTAGACGTACTGCGCGATGTCCGATGAACCAACAAAGCTGACCGCACGGATGTCCTCGTGGGTGAGAATTGCATCGACCGCTTCCTTGTCGCCGTTGACCACGCTGAGAATGCCTGCGGGTGCGCCGGCCTGCAGCATGAGCTCTGCAAGTCGCATGGGGACGCCCGGGTCTTTTTCTGAAGGTTTTAGAATGAA
>JAPUFN010000269.1 GCA_027293665.1 Gammaproteobacteria bacterium
GTTGAAGGAATTGCGTGATGATCACAGGCGGCTGCTTTTGTGGAACTGTCCGCTACGAACTCGAGGGATCACTTCGCAACGGTCGCGCCTGTCACTGCTCGCGCTGCCGTAAAGCGTTCAGCGGTGCATCCTCGGCTTACGCCGAACTGGCCGAGGGCAGTGTATTCACCTGGACGGCCGGTGCAGACAGCGTCACCAGGTACGAATCAGCAGAAGGCTGGGCGCTGGGTTTCTGCAGTCACTGCGGGTCATCCCTCTGCGGCTTGTTCAACGGCGATGTACATGGCCTCACATTAGGCTGTGTCGATGGCGATCCCGGCGTCGCCATCGAAACGCACATCTTCGTGGACTCGAAAGCACCCTGGGATCACATCGGTGGTGATGCGCCGCAATTTGCCGAGCGACCGGGTGCAAACGAGTAAGTCGTGTGATTCGAATCGACAAAGTCAGGATCGCGCGGGCCGTGTCTCTGAACACCTGATCCGGAGGGACAAATATGGACCAGAAGGCAATCTTCGCGCCGGTATTTGCGATGATTCTCCTTACGATGATTGTCTGGATCTACATGTACGTCCGACGAATCGCATTCATCCAGAACAACAATCTCGGGCCCGACGAATTAGCACCGCTCGAGTTTGCGCGAATATCTCCGCCGCACGTCGCCAACCCATCAGACAATCTGAAGAATCTATTCGAGATTCCCGTGCTCTTCTACGTGGTCTCACTGTATCTCTTCATCACCGAGCAAGTGGACCTGATCTATTTGACCTCGGCATGGGCTTTTTTCGGGCTGCGCGTTCTACACAGCGCCGTCCACTGCACAATTAACATCGTCATCGTCAGATTCTGGATCTACTTTACTGCCACGTTGATATTCTGGTTCATGGTGGGGCGCGCGGTGGTTGCCTACCTCTTCGAGTAGGAAACATCGCGCAGGTAAATGGAGGCAATGAATTCTGCATAAAAGATATGGCCACCGGGACAGGCTGAGCGGCGCTGTCTAATGTTCTACCGGCTCCTTGCTGATCTCGTCGTACTTACTCACTTTGCGTTCATCGTTTTCGTGGTTTTCGGCGGCCTGCTCGTTCTACGCTGGCACTGGGTGATGTGGGGACACATACCAGCAGCTGTGTGGGGTGCGGCAATCGAGTTTTTCGGCTGGTACTGTCCACTCACTACTGTAGAAAACTCACTGCGGGAACTCGGTGGTGCGGCAGGATATTCCGGCGGCTTCATCGAACGATATCTCATACCTATCATATATCCGGAGGCTCTCACCCGAGAATTGCAACTGGTTCTCGGCGGCGTTGTGGTCCTGCTCAATCTGGTCGTGTACCTCCAGCTGTGGCGGCGGTATCACAATCGACAACGGCGGTAATCGACAGGTGCGCCTAACTACAACATTCTCCCGGTCATCCGTTACCATCGGCGCATGGTGCCAATTGCAAGTCAGGTTCGATGACGACCAATATCGCGAAAGGTATCGAACTGCTCAGCGACAAGCCCGGGTCGGGCACGGAAGCTGTGAAAGGCAGTTCTATCACATACAACGCGCGTTTCTTTCTACGAAGAGGGGATGAAGTCACAGTCGATGCAAAATCCATCGCCCTGTACGGAACACGCTTGACCACGCGAAATATCGACGGTGTGCAACTGATCGACCATGTAACGACGCTCGGCAGACGTCAATCAATCGCCGGTGTTGAAAAATCTCTCTATGGGATGAAATCCGGCGGCCAGCGCGAGGTTCTAGTGAGTCCGCATCTGGCTTACGGCAAAAAAGGTCTGGCAGATCTCATGCCTGCGGATGCAATGTTGCGCATACAACTGTGGGTGCATGATGTGCGCTAACGCGCAGGATGTGCACTGAAGCGCAGGATGTGCATTGAAACCATGAACCCGCAAGACGGCATCACGATTCGCAACGAACTCGCGGGAGATACCGAAGTGATCGCGGTGATTGTCGCCGCCGCATTCGGCAGTGAGGCTGAAAGCCGGCTGGTGTCGTTGCTGCGAGCCAGAGGCGAAGCGACAATTTCTCTGGTTGCGCAGCACCACGGGAGCATAGTCGGCCACGTGATGGCGTCGCCGATCCGGATTGATCCCACGCTCGCTGGCAGCTACCTCGGTGTTGCACCGTTGTCGGTGCAGCCCGAGTACCAGAGCCAGAGTATCGGCTCGCAACTCATGGAGGCGGTCATTGCAGCCGCCAGAACACGCAGCGTCGACGCGCTTTTTCTGCTCGGCAACCCGAGCTATTACTCGAGATTCGGTTTCACCGCTTCGCATCTGCAAAACGAGTACGGCGCGACGGACTCATTCATGCATCTCGAACTACAACCTGACAGTCTCTGCGATGCTAACGGGACCGCGCGCTATGTGGCCGCGTTCAGCGATGCCAACACCTGATACGATCTGTGAAACTCTCACCTGAACACTCTCGACACAGGAGGCTACTCAATGGCTGAAGTCATACCGGTGGATGCGGCGAATCATTCATTTGATATCTGGGGAGACAAGACGATTTCTCCCAGAGAACAGACCCCCGGTCCGCCGCAGCGAATCGACGGCATGACGGTCGGGATCGTGACAATGGAACACAACGCGCCACATGGCGGTGAAGTTCATCCAGACGGAGATGAACTGCTCTACGTCATTTCCGGAAGGTTGAGCGTAGTTGGCGATTCGTCACCGCAGGAGCCGCTGGTACTCGGCCCTGGTGCGGCCTGCATTGTCAGAAAAGGCGAATGGCATAGAGTCGAAGTACTGGAACCCACTCAACTGCTGCACATCACACCCGGCCCAAATGGCGATCATCGACCGGAATCGTAGCCGGAATCCCGCAGGACGCCGGCCAACACTGATCCTGCCCGGGCCTTCTTAGATGCCGCGCTTGCAGGATATTCCCCGTCTCACAACTGAGCGCCTGGAACTGGAAACGCTCACGGCTGCGCATTCAGCCGGTATGTATGAACTGTGGTCAGCGCCGCAGGTGTGTGAACACTCTGGATCGGCGGAAGATTTCACCGGCAACCCCATCGTGCTGCCCGCCAGAACTGCGGCCGACAGCGATCGGATAATCGACTTCTTCACTCAGCATCAAAGCCGGGGCAGCGCTTTCCGGTGGGCGATGATCTTCCGGGAGAGTCAGGAGTTCGCCGGCGCCATCGGCTTCAACTCAATTGCCAGGTGTTCTGAAATCGCCTATCACCTGATCCCGAGATACTGGGGCCAGGGACTGATGAGTGAAGCCTGTCGCTCGGCAATCCGCTGGGCGACAGCAACCATCGGTATCACCGCAATCGAGGCATTTATCGAACCGGCTAACGTTGCCTCCATTCGCCTGATCAACAGCCTCGGTTTCACAGTAACCGGTGAATCGAAGGACGGCGCCGATCGCTACCTGCTGACCACACGTGATTCAAGCTCCAATCGGGCGCCCGGTTAGATGTCATCCAAGGCCACCGGCAGAAATCCCTCGGCGCAGGAGTTGCGTGAAGCCGAGCGAATCGCTGCTCTGCGTCCTTCGCAGCAACGCGATCATCCCAGTGCCGTTGCAGCCGATCCCAGTAAGCTTGCGCACATAAACACTTACGGCGCGCTGCCGGAGTTTTATATCGATCAGCCGTTCAGCTGCCGCGATTGCGGCAAAGCCGAAATCTGGCGGGCAGCCGATCAGAAGTGGTACTACGAAGAAGCCAAGGGACACATCGATGCGAAAGCGGTGCGCTGTCATGATTGCCGCAAGAGATAACCCGGGGCTGCGTTTTTGAGTGGGTGTCGTTCCGGCCGAAAGGAGTCGCAAACGATGTACAAGGGTCAATGTCTGTGCGGCGCGGTGGCGTTCGAGGTAGAAGAAATCATCGGACCATTCGAGCTGTGCCACTGCACGAGATGCAGGAAGAGCACTGGATCCGCCTTCGCAG
>JAPUFN010000027.1 GCA_027293665.1 Gammaproteobacteria bacterium
CGATTGCGCTTGCGGTAGTCGGATCAACCGGATCCTTCCGGACGTTTGCGTCGGCCAACTGCGTCTCGATAGAGCGTATAAAGCGCACTGCAAACCAGACCAGCAGCCAGATGAGGGCAACTTCGCGCACCTCATCGACGTAGTCGAATATTTCCGCCTGCGCGTTGCCGCCAGCCAGTTCTGCGGCCGCGCTGATGCCGACAATCCAGATCGCAAGCCCAAGCGGCCGGCGCGCAGCTTCGAGCAACGCGTCGTCGTAAAGGTTGTGGGTTTTTGCTAATTGCCGCTCGAGGCGATCTAGAGTTCGTTTCACGACGTAACGCAGCACCGCCGTGCCCAGCACGACCAGGAACACTTCACCCACCCACTGGTGGTCACTCAGAAAATCGATCAGGTTTTCAAGCATCGCTCAGAAATATCTCGTCAGTTCCAACTGGATGAAATCGTCGTCCTGCACCGCCGCAGACTTGGCGTCCGGATCGAACAGCGAATCAAAAATATTATCAGGTTCGTCCGCTCCACCGAAGGCTCGTCCTTCAATGAGCAAGGTCCAAGTGTCTCCGAGGCGACGGCTGGCTTCCAACTTTACGATATACTCATCGGTCTCCACATCCCAGATCACCCCCAACAGGGCCTGGGAGTCGTTGACGTCATTGAGATTCCAGCGCGTGCCAACTGCAAGATCGTGCTCGAACAGGGTATTGAACGCCTCCTCCTGACGTTCGTCGTAGAGATACTCTACGACCAGACCCAGATCGGTGCGACTGCCCATTACACCAACCAGTGTTCGCTCGAACCCGGCGTTGTAGGCGTAGTAACGATCGCCAAAGCCAGTGCGGTTGATGGCTTCGATTTTCCATGCCCAATCGCCAAAAATGGCCTGTGCATCGAATCCAGTCTGATCAATCACTGGATAATGTGGCCGCAGCACAAACTCACCATCAGGCAGCGGCACCAGTTGAAACTCTGGATCCCGACTCGTGCCGGAGAACTGATAAAGCCCGAATTCCATGGGTCCCAGGCGATGTGACCAGCGGATAACACCATCCGTGCGGAGTTCCTCCGCAGCTGATTCGTAGGTCGCGTGGTCAGGGTCGATTTCCACCGCTGGCCGCAGTCGGCCGTCTCTGCCCGGGAACGTGCGTTCGCGGAATCCGGTGAGCAGATGGATATCGAGAATGCCCCAATCCCGGATGACAGACAGGTGCGCCATCGGTTGGCCAAGCTTTTCTTCACGATCGATGTTCTCCACCAGATCGGTCTGATTGACGATATCCACGAGATGGCTGAACTCTGTGACACCCCAGAACACCTGCCTTACGCCAAGATGCAGGTCCCAGTCATTGCCCACCCGACTCCAGAAGAGTTCCCGAACGTCGAAGTGAGTTCGTTCGGAATCTTCGGCATCAAACCGATAAAACGGCGCAAAAGTGAAACTCTGCTGTTCGTTGTCCCAACTGCGATACAAGTCCATCTGCAGACTCAGAGCTGGATGAAACCGGGATTGGCCATCTTTGCCACTTTCGAAAAACGTCCGTGTTTCTATTCCGAGATCCAGGTCAACACTGCGAATTCTCTCCCTCCCCTGCCCGGTGTTTTGAACATTCGCCTCGCTCAGACTCTCCGCCGGACGAACGGCCGGCACATTGCGCACTGGTGCCTGAGGATTCGCTACGCTTGCGACCACCGTTGTGTTTGCTTCTGTGATGTTCCAGTAACGCAGTTGATTTGCAGACGCGACACGTTTGACTTTTTCCGCAGCCGGGTCTGTGAGAACGGCTGTTACAACCCGGTACCAGACCCCATCAGCGTCTTCCATTCGTTCAACGGCGACGCCAATATCCAGCAACAGTCCCACCCGGGATGCCCAGTTGGTGGCGTTCTGTGAATTCTGAAAACTGCCGAACACAAGCTGTTCGTCTGCGTGGATGTTCCCTGCGAGCAGATAAAACAGGGTTACAAACACAAGGCCGCGTCTTTTCTGCAGGGCGCCAGCCATTAACGGGAACGTCGTAAACTGTTCGTTGAGAAATCCCTGACATCCTCAAGCCCTGTGGCAAAGGCGTAGTTTTGCCACGTCAGCTCCGTGCTCTTGCCTGTTTGATGATTCGTCATCAGCATGCGCTGTGCTTTCCAGTAGCGATTCGCGTATTTCCGATAACCGTCCACTTCGAGGGTTTTCAGCAGGTTGTTGCGGCGGTCATAGTACGAAATGTGGTGGATTCTCAATTCGGCGACGTCAAGTGTCACCACCTGACGCGCATAACCGGAGTATTCATCCACGGGCACCCGTTCAACAATTACAAATTCCTCACCGTTGACCCACTCGGTTTCGAGCAACCGGTAGCTGTATTTTTCAACCACCTGCAGCGCGAGGTCTTCATAGGCAAACTCACTGCTCAAAAAGGGACCGGACTTATTGCGGCTGGTGATCTTTTTGACGCGCTTGGCGGCCGGCAGGTACAACCACTGATCATCCGGTTCGACTTTGTGCGCATAGCTCAGCAGTGCCGTTCCACGGATGGGCTTGGGGGTATCAAAGATGACCAGGAGTTTGTCACCATCGGCCGGAACTTCGAGTTGACGGATTCTCAGCTTCCGTTGACTCTGCGCACCGCGTGAGTTGCGCAGGGTCATCTGGAGATCGACGGTAAGATCCTGATAGCCGGATTCACGGCGGTCGGCTTCACGAAAGATTGCGATGCCTGACTCTTCCGGAGACAACCCGTCCAGTACCAGGCCATCCTCACCAAGAGACCACGCCACTGGCACTTGCGCCAGCAGTAACGTGCCGAAGAGCCATTTGATCGAAATTCTCAAGCCAGATTTCCTGAACGATAGATTCCCAGATCTGCAGATTTGTCGAGCGGTCGTCATCTGAGACAGTGCTGCGGGTGCGGATAGTAAGAAACCGAAAAGGGGTGTGCAAATCTGATAGTACTGTATATACTCACAGACCACTGTATATGCAGACAGCATAGCAACAACAACAGATCAACAACAGATCAACAACGAACAGCCTATCAACAGGACCCCGCCCAGATGGAAAACCTTACCTCCCGCCAGGCGCAAGTACTCGATCTCATCAAACTCTACATTGCCGACACCGGCTATCCTCCTACCCGGGCAGAGATTGCGCAGGAACTCGGTTTCAGATCCGCGAATGCGGCCGAAGAGCACCTGAAGGCACTCAACCGCAAAGGTGCAATCGAAATGATCCCCGGCACTTCCCGTGGCATTCGGCTGCCGGCTGATGGCGGGATACCGATCATCGGCCGGGTAGCGGCGGGCAGCCCGATACTGGCTGCGGAACATATCGAGGATCGGTTGAACCTTCCCGTGGGTTTATTCCGTCCTCGCGCCGACTTCCTGCTGCGGGTGCGCGGCGACAGTATGCGTGATGCCGGGATTCTCGACGGTGACCTGTTGGCGGTTCACAAGACGCCTGAAGCAAGCAACGGTCAGATCGTGGTCGCTCGCATCGACGACGAGGTCACGGTGAAACGCTTTCAACGAACACGCCAGCGCAACAAAGTCATCCTGCAACCGGCAAATCCCGACTATCAACCCATCGAGGTCGATCTACGCGAGCAACCCCTGCAGATCGAAGGTCTCAGCGTCGGCGTGATCCGCCAGAGCATCTAGCTTTTCCAAAGTAGCGGTTGTTGGGAGTAGCGGTTGTTGGGAAAAACGCCGGCAACCAGTGCAATCGGCTGGGGAATAATCAGTAAGCAGTATGCGGCAGATGGCTGTCAGTGAATTACCGGCGAGTGTTTACGGGCCGCATCGTCTGACTCGAGATCGCCTTCCAGCCCCGTATCAAAGTAGCCGGAATCTGTGCTCAGAAAATCGGTTGCAGCATCAATCATGGCTTCGGCTACGGCAACGAGTTCATCACCAAGCATATCTCGCACTTCGCTGGAAAAGGCAATCCGCAGCAGCGGCTCACCTCTATCGTCTGCTTCTCGCAGCACGATATCGCCATTTTCGAGCTGGGTAATCTCCAGAACGGTACTCATTTAGCCCCCGAGGCTTGAAGGCGCGGAGCATAACAGCATGTGCTGGTGAATGTGATTGTGATTAAGTAAGTCACTTGCTCGATTTATCTTTCGTCGCCGATTTTTTCCTGGACGGGCGCTTGTGCGT
Source organism: Gammaproteobacteria bacterium (assembly GCA_027293665.1). Lineage (GTDB taxonomy): Bacteria > Pseudomonadota > Gammaproteobacteria > Pseudomonadales > Azotimanducaceae > SZUA-309. The sequence goes on from JAPUFN010000027.1 coordinate 4,147, forward strand.
AGCCGCCTTGCGCTTGCGCGTGGCTACCTTGCGTTTGCCCCTGGCTGACTTTTTCGCCGGTTTGGCCTCCTCCACCCAACGCCCGTCACGATAAAAAGCCTTCCAGCCTGTCGCTTTGCCGTCTTCTTCAGACTGCACGTACTGTTCTTTCGCCTTGCGGCTGTAACGGATCATCGCCGGTAGACCGTCAGGGTCGGCTTCGGGCGCGTTCAGGAGGTATTTGAATTTGGGATCCAGTTCATTGGCGTGTGGCTTGAGTTCACTCACCAATGGCGCGCGCGTCTCGCGATTCTTGGGAAACTGGCTCGCCGCGAGAAATATCCCCGCAGCGCCGTCACGCAAAAGGTAGTAGTCGTCGACTTTCCGACACAACAGCTCCGGCATCGGCACGGGATCTGCTTTCGGTGGAGCAGGCTCACCATTGCGGAGCAGCTTCCGGGTGTTTTTGCACTCATCGCTGGTGCAGCCGAAGTACTTGCCGAAGCGACCGGATTTCAGCTGCATCTGTGAGCCGCACTTATCGCAGTCGATCTCGGGGCCGTCATAGCCTTTGATTCGGAACTGTCCCTGCTCGACGCTGAATCCGGCGCAATCCGGGTTGTTACCGCAGACGTGCAGTTTTCGTCCCTCATCAATCAGATAGCTGTCCATTGGGATGCTACAGATCGGGCACTTCCATTTCGCACGCAGCAGTTTTGATTCGCCCTCATCATCCTTCTCAACATCGACAACGTCGTCGCCCGAGATGAGATTAACCGTGTTTGTACAGCGCTCTTTCGGCGGCAGTGCATACCCCGAACAGCCCAGAAATACGCCCGTGGTACCAGTGCGAACCTGCATAGTCCGGCCACAGCGTTCGCAGTTGACATCTGTGTCGGTCGGCTCGTTACCGCGCATGCCGTTCTCGTCACTCTTTGCAGCATCGAGCTTGTTGCCGAAATCGACGTAGAATTCGTCGAGCACACCACGCCAGTTCGCCTCGCCTTCGGCGATCTGATCGAGTTCCTGCTCCATCTGGGCTGTAAACCCGTAGTCCAGTAAATTCTCGAACTTTTCAACAAGCCGGTCGGTCACCAGCTCGCCAATCTTTTCCGCATGGAAGCGTTTGTTGGTCAGTGTGACGTAGCCACGATCCTGAATGGTCGAGGTGATGGCGGCGTAGGTTGACGGCCGCCCGATGCCGCGCTTCTCCAGCTCCCTCACGAGACTGGCTTCGCCGAATCGCGGCGGTGGCTTGGTGAAGTGTTGAATGCCTTCGACTTCCTGCAGTGCCAGCGTTTCCCCCACCTGAAAATCTGCCAGCGTGGCGTCTTCTTCTTTGCGTGCCATAGCAGGCAGCACCCGGGTGTAGCCATCAAACTGCATAATCCGGCCACGAATCTTCAGCTCGAATTCACCCGCTTCGACCAACACTGTCGTGCTCAAGTATTCCGCCTGGGTCATCTGGCAGGCAACGAACTGGCGCCAGATCAAGTCATACAATCGGACGGCATCGTCATCGACGCCGGTTAAAAACTCAGCAACCGTACCTACGTTGGATGGACGGACTGCCTCGTGCGCCTCTTGAGCATCTTTTTTGCTGGTGTAGACGAGCGGTTCCTCCGGCAGATAACGATCGCCGAATTTTTCCTGGATGTGGCTGCGGCACGCAGCGACCGCTTCGCTACTGAGATTGGTCGAATCCGTACGCATATAGGTGATGTAGCCAGCTTCGTAGAGTCGCTGCGCCATCGTCATGGTCTTCTTGACGCTGAATCCCAGCCGAGTACTGGCCGCCTGCTGCAGAGTAGACGTGATGAATGGGGCACCAGGCTTGGTCCTGGTCGGTCGATCTTCCCGACTTTTGACAACGTAGTCCCGCAGCCGCATCCGCGCGACGACATCCATTGCGTTGGCTTCGTTGTCCGGTCGAAAATTCTCACCATTCTCTCTGGTCAGCTGAAATCGGTACGGTTCGGTCTCGCCGGCACGGCGAAGATCGGCGAACGCCTCCCAATATTCCTCCGGAATGAATGCCCTGATCTCGCGTTCACGCTCCACCACCAGGCGTACGGCGACCGATTGGACCCTGCCGGCAGACAGTCCGCGGGCGACTTTCGCCCACAGCAGAGGTGAGAGTTCAAATCCAACCACTCGATCAAGAAATCGCCGGGCCTGCTGCGCGTGGACCTGGTTCATATCCAGGTCAACCGGCTCCTCGAACGCTTCGGTGATCGCTTTGCGGGTGATTTCGTTGAAAACTACCCGCCGAAAGCGCGCTGGATCTCCGCCGATGGTCTCCTTGAGATGCCAGGCAATCGCCTCCCCTTCTCGATCAAGATCGGTTGCGAGGTAAACGGTCTCAGCGTTTTTCGCCAGCCTGGTGAGTTCGGCGACAACCTTCTCCTTGCCGGGCAATATTTCGTAGGTGGCTTTCCATTGCGCGTCCGGATCTACACCCATCCGCCGAACCAACTGCGCTCGGGCCCGCTTCTTTTTATATTCTGCCTTCTTCTTGGGGGAAAGTTTGCGCGTCTTGGCGGCTTCTTTTGCCCGCGCTTTCGGATCTGCAGGTTTTCCGCCAACCGGCAAGTCGCGAATGTGACCCACGCTGGATTTGACGATGAAATCCTTACCGAGATAGCGATTTATCGTGCGCGCTTTTGCAGGTGATTCTACGATTACGAGTGAACGGGCCATGGGCTTCACGCGATGAATTCGGCGCCGTTATACGGGTTCGTTAAAACGACTGTCAAGAATCCTCGTCCATTTTTGCAGTATTAATTTCGCCATCCAGCGTCTCCAACCGTCCTTCCCAGGCCCTGAAAAGCGCCATTAACCGGGCTAC
>JAPUFN010000270.1 GCA_027293665.1 Gammaproteobacteria bacterium
ACGTGTGGCTCCCTGCTTTATACGGGGCGAGGAGTACGGGACTCGCGCGAGCACGGCCGTGATCGTGGAAAATTCCGTCGTTGCATTCGCCGAGCAGGAGTACGGAGTCGCCGGGGTTTCTGGCGAGCGTCAGGAATACGAGTTCAAGCTCTAAAGAGCCGCGGGCTCATTCGTGGTGCGTTGGGACCACTCTGCCAAGCCCGGCCTCAACCAGCTGCTTGTGCATGAAAGTCTGTATTTCTTCCGCCGTTCCCATTCGCAGAACCTTGGCAAGCATGCGCCGCGCGTCGCTGCGACGGAGGTTGCGGATGACCCATTTCACCTTAGGTAGATTTGTCGCATTCATGGAAAGCACGTGGTAGCCCATAGCCAGCAGCAGGACCGCGCCCACCGGCGTGCCCGCAAGTTCGCCGCAGATTCCAACCTTGATGTTCTCAGCGGACGCCGACTTCGACACTTCGAGCAGAGCATTGAGCACGGCCGGATGGTAGTCCTTGTACAGATCGGCAACACGCGGGTTGTTGCGGTCCACAGCCAGCATGTACTGCGTCAGATCGTTTGAGCCAACCGCAAGGAAATCCACCATCTTCGCAAGCTGGCGCGATTGATACACCGCGGCCGGAACCTCGACCATAACCCCGACGAGTGGTTTCTTGACATCGAATCCTTCCTCGCGAACCTCCGCAAAAGCACGCTCAATGAGACGTTTTGCTTCCTCCACCTCGCTGAGGCTGGAGATCATCGGCAGCATGATGCGCAGCATGCCCTGCAACCCCGCATTGGCTTTCAGCATGGCCCGGGCCTGAACCATGAAGATTTCCGGGTGATCCAGGGTGACGCGAATGCCGCGCCAACCGAGAAATGGATTGTCTTCGTGGATCGGGAAGTAGGACAGAGCCTTGTCACCGCCAATGTCGAGCGTGCGCATGGTGACCGGTTTGGGCTCGAACGCTTCCATGTGTTCGCGATAAATCGCGCGCTGCTCTTCCTCACTGGGAAAGCGGTCTTTTGTCATGAACGGAACTTCCGTGCGGAATAGACCAATGCCTTCCGCGCCACGGTCCAGAGACCGCGATACATCTCCGGTCAGGCCGATGTTGACCCACAACCCGATTCGCACGCCATCAAGCGTGATGCCGGGCACATCCCGCAGCTCTTCAAGCTCTTCGGAAAACTCACGTTCCTCTTCGATGAGATCCTGGTAGTGCGCGATCTGGCCTGGTGAAGGATTGCAGAACACCTCGCCGTAGTAGCCGTCAACGATCAACGGTTCGTTGTCCATATTGATAATCGGCAGATCTACGGCACCCATCACCGCCGGGATATCCAGCGCTTGCGCAAGAATCGCCACGTGCGAACTGACGGAGCCCTGTATCGAGACGATACCCTTGAGCTTGTCCGCGGGAATGTTGGCAAGCATTCCAGGCGTCACCTCCGCGCCGACTAAAATCGTATCGTCCGGAAAATGGGTCTTCTTCGCCCGGATGTCCTGCAAATAGCCAAGCACGCGCAGACCCAGATCTTTGACATCGGCACCCCGTTCACGCAGGTAGGGATCTTCCATTTCTTCGAAGCGCCGCACGTGCTCGCGAATCACCTGCTTGAGCGCGCCCTGCGCCCAATAGCCCTTACGGATGCGCCCGCGAATATCTCCGGCAAGCGCGTTGTCATCGAGCATGTGCAGGTAGACGTCAAAGAGCGCAAGTTCTTCCGGAGGCAGACTTTCAGCAAATTGCTCACTGATGCGGCCGATGTCGCCGCGCACCGACTCCACCGCACGATCGAGTACCTGCAGTTCAAGCGTGACATCGTCGGTCATCTTCTCGGACACTGCGTCGAGGTCCGCCGCCGGATGCACGACGACCGCCGTGCCGAGACTGATCCCCGGCGCGCCACCCACCCCTCGGTACAGTACATCCTGCCGGGCCAGGCCAGAGTCAGCATCGCCCTTGAGAATTTTATCCACATCGCCCGTGGCCTCGGCATGGGCGATGCCCGTTGCCAGCTGTGCCGACAGCGTCACCAGGAAAGCTTCTTCGCTCTCATCAAACCGGCGGCGCTCGCGTTGCTGCACTACCAGCACGCCGAGCACCTGGCGACGGTGGATGACGGGGACGCCGAGGAACGCGTGAAAAGCTTCCTCGCCAATTTCAGGGACCAGATGAAACCTGGGATGAACAGTCGCGTTATCCAGGTTGATGGGCTCGGCCCGTTCGGCCACCAATGCCACCAGCCCCTGGTTGAGGCCGAGTTCGAGCTTGCCGACCGCATCCGTATTGAGGCCTTCGTTGGCCGCGAACAGGAACCGGTCTTTCTCCTTGTTCAGCAGATAGATCGAACACACCTCGGTGCCGAGTGCCGCACGCACCTCGTGCACGAGCACATCCAGCGATTCCCGGAAAGAATCCGAGCTCGCGACGATCTGAACGATGCGTCTGAGGGTTTCGAGCATGTCAGTGTGCTCCCAGCACTTTAGTGAGCTTCCTGAACTATCATCAGGTGGGGGGCGAGTTCCTTGAGTGCGAGACGGTAAACGTCCCTTTTAAAGTCCACCACCTGACCGACCGGGTACCAGTAGCTGACCCAACACCAGTTGTCGAACTCTGGCTTGTCAGAACAATCCATCCGTACCAGCGCATCTTCAGCGAGCATGCGCAGCAAAAACCACTTCTGTTTCTGCCCCTTGAAGCCGGGAGACGAGTCATGCCTGCGCAACCGCCGCGGCAGCCGGTAATGCAACCAGCCAGTGGTCCGCGCGAGGATCTCGACGTCGCATCTGCTGAGCCCGACTTCTTCGAACAACTCGCGGAACAGTGCATCTTCGACCGACTCGTCGCTGCGAATGCCACCCTGTGGAAATTGCCACGCGTCGCGCCCGCCAACGCGGCGGGCCCACAGTACCTGGCCTAGACTATTCGACAAAACAATTCCAACATTCGGGCGGAAGCCGTCCGCGTCTACCAATTCAGCATTCCCTGAGTTACTGCGCGGATTGAACCTCAAAGGCGGAATAATTACCAACGCGCCACTTTTCAGTGGCATCGCGGGAAGTTTTCCGAGCTTGTGGGATGCAGCCGGCATCCGTGGCACGATAGCTTTCCCCGGGATGTGCCAGTGAACAAGCCATCATGAGTAACCGCCTGAGTGGCGAAACCAGCCCCTATCTTCTGCAGCACGCCGAAAATCCCGTGGACTGGCACCCCTGGGGCGATGCGGCACTTGCGCTGGCGCGCAGCGAAGATAAGCCCATTCTGCTCTCAATTGGCTATTCAGCCTGCCACTGGTGTCATGTGATGGCGCATGAATCTTTCGAGGACACCGCCACCGCAAGCGTCATGAACGACCACTTCGTCAACATCAAAGTCGATCGCGAGGAGCGGCCGGATCTGGACAAGGTTTATCAGACCGCGCATCAACTGCTGACGCAGCAGGCGGGTGGCTGGCCGCTCAC
>JAPUFN010000271.1 GCA_027293665.1 Gammaproteobacteria bacterium
GTGCTTTCAGTGCTGTCGGTATCTGGATTCAGAGCCATTCCTTGGGCGGTGGATTTGCGAGTGTCTAGTCTAGCAGCGTGTTGAAAAACACGCTGCCAGGTTCGCGACAGGAAGTCAGCAGGCTGCTAGCAGTCACCGCCCGGTGTTGTTTGCGACGCGGTGCCGGGCAAAAAACCGTAGTTGGCAAGGTCGCGCGCGAACCAGGGAGTAAAAGCAGCCGGTTCGCGGCGAATCCAGCCTGCCAATGCATCCAGGGGGAGCCGGCGCACTTCGCTGACCTCACTCGGGTCGAGTTGCAGCGGGCCATCATAAATGCCGCGATACGCCTGTTGCAGCTCGAAGTCCCGGATTCCGGATGTCTCGTGGCGCGAGGCCTGGACGCCGCCCAGAGTACTGAGTTCGACGCCGCTGATTCCTAGCTCTTCGAGAAGACCGCGCTGCGCGCCGGCGAGGTAGGATTCGCCGGGGATGAGGTGCTCGCCGACGCTGTAATCCCACAAGCCGGCGTAGAGATCTTTGTCGGGCGTTCGCCGCTGCACGTAGAGCCGGTTGGCGGCGTCGAAGACAAAGACGTGAGCGGACTTGTGCCAGAACCCTTCGCTGTGAACGCGCGCGCGCCGTTCCTCGCCGAGCAACTGGCCGCTGGCGTCGAAGATTTCAAACCGTTCGTCGTCGCTCATGATTCAACTTCGGAAATGTTGTTAGCATAGGCGATCCGTCACCGTTGAGGCGCAATGTTAGAGATTGAAAACCTCTGCCTGATTCCAGGCAGCGCGCCGCTGACCGGACAATTTCGCGACGGTGAGATCACGGTGGTATTGGGACGTAACAGCTCGGGTAAAACGCGCCTGGCGCGAATTATTGCCGGCTTCGAACATGGCAGTGGTGGCCGCCTGTTGCTCGATGGTGAGGACATCACCACGCAGGCACCAGGCCGGCGCAGCGTCGCCCTGGTGTATCAGGCGTTCGTGAACTACCCCAGCTGGACAGTGGCACAGAACCTCGCTTCACCCATGCTTGCCCAGCGGCTGGCAAAAGACCTCATCCGGGAGCGGGTGGCGAGCATTGCCACGCAACTCGAGATCTCCTCTTTGCTTGATCGGTATCCTGCAGAACTTTCCGGCGGTCAGCAGCAACGCGTCGCCATTGGCCGGGCGCTTGCCAAGTCGGCGCGCGTGCTGGTGCTCGATGAGCCGCTGGTGAATCTCGACTACAAACTGCGCGAATCGTTGCAGCTCCAGTTGCGGGCACTGCTGCATGAATTCGACATGAGCGTCATCTATACCACGTCGGACCCGCGCGACGTTTTCGCCCTAGGCGACACGGTGATGTTGCTCGCCGATCACGCGCTGGTGCAGACCGGTACACCACTGGAGGTGTACGAGCGGCCAACCACTCCACTCGCGGCGGATCTGATGAGTGATCCGGCGGCGAATCGATTGCGCGAGGGCAAGGTGCTGCGCATGGTGCGGCCGGAACATCTGGAGCTTAAAGCCCACGCTGCCGATGATGTGTCATTTGCCACAACGGTCCTTGGCATCGAGACGAACGGCTCCGAAACCTACCTTCACTGCGAAATCGGCGACTTGCATGGTAAGGCGCAATGGGTTGCCAAGGTCGAAGGCCTTATCGACGATCAGCCGGGACAGGCGCGAACGTTGTACGCAGCAGCCGGCAGCGTTCTGGAGTTCGAGGCTGATGTCTGAGATCGTTCTCGATGGGTTGAGTTTTCGTTACCCGGGTACGGTTGAGAACACGCTCGATAGTCTGGATTTGCAGATCCAGAGTGGGGAAGCACACGCGCTGCTGGGCGGCTCGGGCACCGGCAAGTCTACGTTGTTGAATTTGTTATCGGGACTGTTGCGGGTGCAAAGTGGGCGCATCCTTTTTGACGGGCTCGACGTGGGCCAGGTGGCTCCCCATGAGCGGCGGGTCAGCCAGGTTTTTCAGTTTCCCGTTCTCTACGAAGCGTTGACAGTCGAGGAAAATCTCGCGTTTCCGTTGCGCAATCTGAAGGATTCGACTATCGGCCGACGTGGCCGGGTCGACGAGATAGCGCGGCGGCTCAAAATCGACCACCTTCTCGGCCGGGCGTCAAAAAATCTGTCGTTGTTCGAAAAACAGCTCGTGGCGATTGGTAAATCACTCGTGCGGCCTGATGTTGCGCTCGTGCTGCTCGATGAACCGCTTACTGCGGCGGAACCTGTACACAAGTGGGAATTGCGCCAGACGCTGAAGTCGTTGCAGCGGGAAATGGGCGCAACGATGATCTACGTAACACATGATCAAACGGAAGCCCTGACATTCGCTGACAGAATAAGCGTTCTCCACGATGGTAAGATTCTGCAAACGGGGTCACCCCAATCGCTGGTTGATTTACCCGCACACGAACACGTTGGTTACTTTGTTGGAACACCGGGCATGAATCTGCTCGACGGTGAAATTTCTGCAGGCTTTTACCAACTGGCGGGTTCACAGCTTGCGCAGACCGATTCGGTGGCAGGACCCTGTCGTGTCGGTTTCCGACC
>JAPUFN010000272.1 GCA_027293665.1 Gammaproteobacteria bacterium
GTTTACAGATATGAGCATGCTGCCGACAGCGGTGACGATCACCGACGATACGCTGCGCGAAGGCTTGCAGATAGAGAGTGCGGACATTCCAGTTTCCGCAAAGCTCAGATTGCTCGACGCGCTGGGTGAAACGGGGGCAAAAGTGATTTCGATTGGCTCGTTTGCCCATCCGAAATGGACGCCGCAGATGGCCTGCATCGATGAGATAGCGGAACAGTTTGTGCCGAAAGCCGGCGTGGAGTACACGGCTGCGGTGTTCAACAAAAAGGGCTTCGATCGGGCGGATCAGTACTTTCCGAAGATCAACGTTCGCCGCAAGCGCTTCGGCACGCACGTGGAACTCTGCGATACGTTTGCGCGTCGCAACTACAATCGCACACAGGCGCAGCAGATTGCCGGAATGGATGCCACTATCGAAGCTGCGCGACAGGCGGGTGTGGAACACGGAGCGGTCGCAATTGGCAACCCCTTCGGGTCCAACTACGAAGGGCCGTTTACACTGCAACAACGCATGGAACTGATCGGCTTGATGATCGATCGCTGGCACGATGCGGGGTTCGAAGTGAAACGGTGCTCGTTTCTCGAAGCAATGGGCTGGAATTTGCCGCATCAGGTTCGCGAAACCCTGCTCGCGATCCGCGAGCGCTGGCCGGAGATCACAGACTTTCACTGTCATCTGCACAACTCCCGGGGCGTGACGATTGCCAGCTACTACGAAGCGTTGCAACTCGGAGTCACGGAGTTCGATACGTCCATCGGCGGTATGGGTGGCTGTCCGTACTGCGGCAACGGCCGTGCAGCGGGGCATGTACCGACAGAGGACTTCGTCGATCTGTGCCACGAGATGGGGATCGAGACAGGCTACGATCTCGACAAGCTGATCGAGGCGGCCGCGATCGCAGAAGAGGTCGTCGGTCATCCATTGTGGGGACACGTCTCGAAAACCGGTCCACGACCACGCAACGAGCAGCTCTACCCGGCCGAGATGCCATTCGTCGAAACCCTTGAAGAAGCCGCCCATTTCCGCAAGGGGCCGCAAGTCTACGAGCATCAACTCTCGCCCTGGCGCGAGGGGGATGCCCTCACGGGTTAGGATGCCCTCACGGGTTAGAAAGTTGCCAGAAATTGTCGGAAACAAGGTAGGAAACGATGCCGGAACTTGAGTCGAAGCTGGATATCCGCAGTGAGGAATATCAGCAGAACCGGGCAGACATGCTCGAAATGCTCGGCACGCTCGATGAGTTGTACGCCGAGGCCGCCGAAGGCGGCGGTGAGGAAGCGATGGCGCGACTGCGTTCGCGCGGCAAGATGCCAATCCGGGAGCGCATCAGCCTGGTGCTCGATCGAGATTCGCCTTTTCTGGAGATCAGTCCGCTCGCAGCCTGGTATTCGAACTTCAACGTTGGCTCGGGTTTCGTGGTGGGAATCGGCGTCATCGAGGGTACTGAATGTGTGATCCTGGGTCACGATCCTTCCGTGCGCGCGGGCGCATTCAACCAGTTCAACGCGAAAAAACTCATGCGTGGGCTCGAGATCGCCCGCGAAAACCGGCTGCCTTACGTGCAATTCGTCGAATCCGCTGGAGCGGACCTGCGCGGTGAGGGTGGCGGTGATCCGGAGGCCGCCATGCGCCGGGAGGGTGGGCATTTCGGAGAATCGGGTCGTTTGTTCTATGAGATCACGGAATTGTCGAAGATGCGGATCCCGACGATCTCCGTGGTCTTCGGCGCTTCAACTGCTGGTGGTGCCTATCAGCCGGGTATGAGCGACTACAACATCTTCATCAAGGGTCAGTCGAAAGTATTTCTCGGCGGGCCACCCCTGGTGAAGATGGCCACCGGTGAAGACGCGGATGAAGAAAGCCTGGGCGGGGCGCAGATGCACACGACCATATCCGGACTCGGCGACTACCTGGCGGAGGACGAGCGCGACGCAATTCGCATGTGTCGCGAAGTCATCTCACATCTCAACTGGCGTAAGAAGGGCCCGGGTCCCAGCCTCCATGTCGATGAGCCGGTGCATGACCCGGAAGAACTGCTGGGGATTGTCTCGAAAGACTTGCGCGCGCCGTTCGATATGCGTGAGGTCATCGCCAGAATCGTCGACGGTTCGCGTTTCGAAGATTTCAAACCGGGCTATGGTCCGACGCTCGTGTGCGGCTGGGCGTCCATTCATGGCTTTCCGGTCGGCATACTCGGCAACAACGGCGCGCTTTTTTCCGAATCTTCAGAGAAAGCTTCGCAGTTCATTCAGCTGTGCAATCAGATCGACGTGCCACTGCTGTTCCTGCACAACATCACGGGTTACATCGTCGGCACCGACTTCGAACAGGGCGGGATAACCAAAAACGGCTCGAAAATGATCAACGCCGTGTCGAACTCGACGGTGCCTCATCTGACGGTGATCGTCGGCGCATCTTACGGTGCTGGCAACTATGGGATGAGCGGCAGGGCATTCGGAACGAGATTTACCTTCATCTGGCCGACCGCGAAGATCGCCGTCATGGGGCCCAAGCAGATGGCGGGCGTCATGTCGATCGTGCAGCGTAACGCGGCGGAGCGCCGCGGTCTCGAATTCGATGAAGATGCCGATCGCAAACGCGCTGAAATCGCCGAACACTGGGCGGAAGAACGCTCCAAGGGACTCTTTGCCACCTCCCGCGTGTCCGACGACGGCATGATTGACCCGCGCGACACACGCACCGTGCTCGGCATAGCACTATCCGCCTGTCACAACGATGCAGTTCAAGGTACCAAGGAGTTCGGCACATGGCGGATGTAGTATCTATTAAGCCGATAACGCGACTACTGATCGCCAATCGTGGCGAGATTGCCCGCCGGATCATCCGCACTGCGCACGAAATGGGAATCGCAACCGTTGCGATCTACGCCGATGGGGATGTCGATGCGCCTTTCGTGCACGATGCAGACTCGGCGATTGCGCTCGATGGCAAAACGTCTGCTGAGACCTACCTCAATGTGGAGAAGGTTCTCGCCGCGTGTAAACGTGCCGGTGCCGACGCCGTGCACCCGGGGTATGGTTTTCTATCTGAAAATGCGGCGTTTGCCGATGCGGTCGTCGCTGCGGGCATCACCTGGGTGGGACCCTCATCGCAGGCAATCGCCCAGATGGGGGACAAGCTGTCGGCCAAACGGTTGATGCAGGAAGCCGATGTCCCGACGTTGCCGGCGGCCGAACTCGGCTCTGCTGACGATGCTGCGGCTGCGGCGGCCGAGATTGGCTATCCGGTGCTGGTGAAAGCGTCTGCCGGGGGTGGTGGCCGTGGTATGCGGGTGGTGGAATCTGCTGATGAATTGGCCGCGGCCATAGATGGCGCGCGGCGGGAATCGCTAGCGGCGTTCGGCGATGACACGTTGTTTCTGGAGCGCTGGTTGACCGCATCGCGACATGTAGAGATTCAGATACTCGGAGACAACTATGGCAACCTCGTCCATCTTTTTGAGCGCGAGTGCTCGATCCAACGCCGGCATCAGAAAATTATCGAAGAAGCACCGTCACCCGCGGTGGATGAAGCGATGCGAGCTCGAATGGGCGCTGCGGCACTGGCTGCTGCTGAGAAGATCGGCTATTCATCGGCCGGCACCGTGGAGTTTCTGCTCGCCGGGGATGAATTCTGGTTCCTGGAGGTCAATACCCGGCTGCAGGTCGAACATCCCGTAACAGAGGAGATCACGGGACTCGATCTGGTTCGGGAACAATTGAGAATCGCCGAAGGGGAGGCGCTCGGTTACGCTCAGGAGGATCTGTCGATCGATGGTCATGCCATCGAAGCCCGCCTCTATGCCGAAGATCCGGAAAACGATTTTCTGCCAGCACCGGGGAAGGTGGTCGACTGGTCGCCAGCAGAAACCGAGCACGCCCGCTTCGATTCCGGCATCGAGACAGGCAGCATAGTCAGCATCGATTTCGATCCCTTGATGGCGAAAGTGATCGTCAAGGCCGGCAGTCGGCGTGAAGCGGCGGCGCGTCTGGCCCGGGCTCTGGAAAATACCAGTATTCAGGGTGTGACGAACAACCGGGACTTTCTCGTTGCCACGCTGCGCTCGCCTGAGTTCATTCGCGGAGATACGACGACCGATTTCATCGAGCGTGTGTCACCGGCGAAGACCCGCGAAATCAGTGAGACGGAAATGGCCGATGCGCTGGCCGCTATCGTCATGCACTCCCAGGCGGCACGGCGTGCTGGCGCCACTGTGCTTGGCAGTGTCGCCAGCGGTTGGCGCAACTCCGTCATGCCGCCGGAGAGAGTCACGTTCCGCGGTCCGGGCGGTGTTGAGATGGAGGTTGCATACCGGGTGCAGCGCGATGGCACCTTTCGGATCTGCATCGGTGAGTGCGAGCATCAGGTCACGGTATTCGCTGCCGGTGACGCCGCCGGTAACGTCGACCTTGAAATCGACCAACGGCGGGTGAAGCTGCGTGTTGCGACCGAAGATCGCCGATGGTTCGTCCACGGCAACAAGGGTGATCTACAACTCGAGGAGATGCCGCGCTTCCCTCTTGCGGATCTTGGCGATTTCAAAGGCGGGCTCGTGGCACCGATGCCGGGCAACGTGCTGGCGACTCATGTCGCTGAAGGCGAGGCTGTGAGCGAAGGTCAGTTGTTGCTGATACTCGAAGCCATGAAGATGGAACATAGAATCACTGCGCCGATTACCGGCACGGTTGCGCAATTACTGGTCGCTGAAGGTGATCAGGTCGCCAACGGCGAACTGCTCGTCGTATTGGATGCGCTCGAAAAGGAAGGCGAATAGCTGTGTCGAATACTGAAGCAACACTCTATGAAATCCGCAACGGTGCGGCCTGGATTACTCTGAACCGCCCGGAGAATCGCAACGCTCTGTCTTCCATCCTGGTGGCTGAGCTTTACGACCATCTGCAGGCGGCAAACGAAGATTCAACGGTGCGTTCGATTGTCATCACGGGCTCCGGGTCTGCATTCTGCGCGGGAGCGGATCTCAAAAGCCCGCCTGGACAGGTAATTGACGGTGGTCGATCGGTGCCATACCCGGATGTGCTGATGGGTATTCTTGAGAGCCCCAAGCCGGTGATTGCTGCTGTAAATGGAGCTGCGTTTGCCGGAGGCTTGGGTCTTGTTGGTGCTGCAGACATCGTCATCACTGTGGCTGATGTGCAGTTCAGCTTCAGTGAGGTTCGAATCGGGGTGATTCCTGCGGTGATCTCCGTGGTCTGCATTCCAAAACTGGGTACACATCATGCGATGAAGCTGTTCGTGACCGGTGAGCGGTTCACCGGGCAGCAAGCGGTTGAAATGGGTTTTGCGCATCGCGCGGTGGCCGCTGATGAACTGAGGGCCGCAGTGGATGAAGAAATCGCTGCCATCAACATGGGCGGCCCAACGGCCGTTGTTGAATGCAAAAAGCTGGTCCGGCGGGTGGCCGAGCTTTCGATCGAGGAAGGATTTGCGGTCACCGCGGAGTGGAGCGGCAGGATGTTCCGATCTGCAGAGGCGGCAGAAGGCATGGCGGCGTTTCGTGAGAAACGTAAAGCGGCCTGGGTAGACGACTCGCAGGAATAGCGGAATGTCCGATATGCCACAACACGTTGACTATATGGCCCGGTCCCGCGAGTACTATCTCGCGCAGGGTTATGCCACGCCTTATGCCTGGGCGCATCACTCGACGATTCCGTTCAGCAATCTGAAGGTCCCTCTCAACCAGGCAGGCGTTGCACTTGTGACCACCGCCAGCCACAGCCGGGAGGACGGCCAGCCTGCCAATCCGAAATGCACGGAAATCGGGATGAGCGATCGGCCGCCTGAAAAGTTCTTCACCGAGGATCTGGCCTGGGACAAGGTTGCGACGCACACGGACGATCTGGGTTCCTATTTTCCGTTGCAGGCAATGCGCAAGCTGGCGGATGAGAGAACGATCGGTCGAGTTGCGTCACGCTATTACTGCTTACCCTCGAAATATAGTCAGCGGGAAACGCTTGAGGTGGATGGTCCCGAGATCGTGCAGAGTTGTCTGGAAAATGAGGTGACCGCGGCGGTGTTAGTACCCTTGTGACCCGTGTGTCACCAGACCGTGAGTCTGGTTGCCCGCCAACTTGAAGAGGCAGGAATTGCGACGGTCATTCTGGGGTCTGCCAGGGATATCGTGGAGCACTGTGGTGTACCCCGGTTCGTGTTCACCGATTTTCCACTGGGGAATCCCTGTGGCAAACCTTACGATGAAGAGATGCAACTGGCTATCCTCACAACCGGGTTGCATCTTCTCAGCAAGGCTCGTGAAGGCGGCTCAACCGTGCAGACGCCATGGCAATGGGGTAGCGATGAATGGCGCCAGAATTACATGGAGGTGACGGCGCAGAACCGTGAGCGATTGCGGCGCGAGGGTGACGCCAGGCGTTCGAAAATCAGCTGAAAAGTTCCGCCAGATCCGCGTCCTCGCATTCCAGCAGACGGTCGAGAAAACCGTGAAAATGTTGCCCGCCGCCTTCGTTGCGTCCGAACATCACCTCGGCGCCGGGTCGGTTCATGAGTGCACGCTGTTGCCGTAATCCGGTCGCGTAGTCTTCTTCGCGCACAACGTACTCCAGCAGCTTGAACTGTTCGTTTGCCGCGTCACGCATCTCGTCCGTCGCCGGTAACTCTTCGAGCACGTAATTCTGCACGGTGTGGGATTCAAGCGGCGTATCACCCGGGAACAGCTGCGAAATCATGACTCCTCGACCGCCGCCGCCATCGAAGGAAGCGATGGAGACGTGGGGGAATATGGTCCACACGCTCTGCAGGAGTTGTTCGGTTGGCCACTCCTGTTCTGGAATGTCTTCGAGTTTGAGCAACGATGGATCGGGGGAAGCGACTCGCTGGTGCGGTCCCCAGGGGTAGTAAATCGCCTGATTGGGCATGTTCGCGCCAAACGTATTCTTGTGCAGGATGGGTAGATGGTAGAGGTCCATATAGCCGTCGTAAGCGATCTTCCAGTTCGGCCCGGCTAGCGTGCGCTCGTCGAACAACTCCCAGTTCTCGAACCCGAAACTGGCTAAAACGGAATCGTAGCCACACAGGAACGTATCTATATCGAGGGTTGAGTGCGGGTCGAGCGTTACCCAGATCATGCCGGCACGCTCGGCGACCGGTAACGGTGTCAGGCCGTGGCAGGATTTGTCGATCTCACCGAAGTCCTGTTCTGCATAGACGGCCACCAGATCTCCCGCATGATTGTAGGTCCAGGCATGGTACGGGCAGGTGAAGCGTTTGCTGTTGCCACGGCGGGTCGTGACGATGACTGCGCCGCGGTGACTGCAGGAATTGATAAAAGCCTTCAGCGCAAGATTTTCGTCGCGCACGATCAGCACTGGTACACCGGCCACTTCGGTGCTCTTGAAATCTCCCGCTACTTTCAGCTCACAACTCATAGCCAGCATCAGCGGCAGTCGCTTGAAAACCTTCGCCATTTCCAGCTGCCAGCGATCCGGGTCGTAGTAATGCTTCGCGGGCACCCGCAGAACATCGGGTGTCTGCTCGATGGCGCCCTTCTTAACCAGATCGATGTTGTGCCGGGCCATGGCAATCAGCTCTGCTCTACCCTGGTCATTCGCCATCATCGTCACCTACGCACCTCCTGATATACGAATGCATTGACCGGTTACCCACTCGGCACCCGGGGAGCACAGATACAAAGTTGCAGCACCCAGGTCCTGTGGAGTGCCAAGTCGACCTGCCGGTAGTCGCAGCGTCTTCTCCAGTCGTGGCAGATCCTCTTCGCCAAGCTTCATGGCCTGCATCATGATTTCGGTGGGTACCGCTCCAGGCATGATGCAATTCACCCGGATGCGGGGCCCGAGTTCCTGCGCGAACGTACGTGTGAGCATGTTGGTACCGGCTTTGGCTGCTGAGTAATGGCCGCTACCGGGAATGACCATCTCTGCGGCGATCGAGGAGATGTTGACGATTCTGCCACCGTCGGCCATATGCTTTTGCGCGACTCGTGTGCACAGCCAGATGGCGGTGAGATTGAGCAGCACAGTGGCATCCCATTCTTCACGTGGCAGTTCGGTCAGCGGCGCCTGGAGCGGTGAGCCACCTGCATTGTTGACCCAGATGTCGAGCTTGCCCCATTCGCTGATCGCGGCTTCGGCGAGTTGCTCGACTGCTTCTTCGCTGGTGACATCGGTTGTGACAGCGATGGCCGTACCGTTTGCAGTGACGATCTCCTGTGCCACTCGTTCGATTTCTTCGGTGCGTCGCGCCGCGCACACCACGTGAGCCCCGGCCGCGGCGAGTACCTTTGCGATGCCTTCTCCGATACCGCGGCCTGCGCCGGTGACGACCGCCACTTCGCCGGAGAGACCGAAAAGCTCATCCAACATGTTCGTATCCATTCGTGAAGCTATCCCGTGGTTCTACTTGTTACAAATTGGGGTCGACCAGAACTTTGACCTCTTCAGGCTCAGTTGCGAGTTTGTCGAAGGCCTCCGTAATCGCGCCCAGGCTGACTGTGGACGTGTGCATTGGACCTAATTGAATTCTGCCATCGGCCACCAGCGCCTGGGTGACTGCGAATTCCTCGCGCAGATAACCCAGCGAGGCAGTCAGGCGGATCTCTTTGACGAGCCAGGTGGTTGCGTTGATTTGAGACGGCGCGTTCGGCACCCCGATCAGAGACACTAGGCCACCGCGACGCGCAAGCTCAACAGCCTGTTCGACCGTTGCGGGAATGCCGGCGCATTCAAATACAACATCCGCACCTGCTGCACCGATGTGTGCGTTTACGCGGTCAACCGCATCTTCCGCCGCAGGATCAATCGTGAGATCAGCACCCAGAACTTTCCCCAGATCGCGGCGACTTTGCTGCGGCTCCAGAAGAATGACCGTTCCGGCACCAGCCGTACGGGCACATTGCATCACGAGCAGGCCGATTGGTCCGCCACCGATCACAACCACGCTGTCGCCAGGTCGCACTTCGGTGCGGCGCACGGCGTGTAAGGCGACCGTGGCCGGCTCGAGCATGGCGGCATGCAGATCGCTGATGCCATCGTTCACTGGATAGAGCCGGGCAGCATCGATTGCAATGGACGATGCGAATCCACCGTGGGGGGCTGCGAGCGGACCCATTCCGATGAGACCCATGAAGGCATTCTCGCAATGCGCTGCATCGCCGCGCTGGCAGGTGCTGCATTGGCCGCAGGCGTTGGCTATACCAATGGCGACCCGATCGCCTTCACGCAACTCAACGTCGGCCGGTGCAGCCGAAACCGTACCTGCCCACTCATGACCGCAGATTGCCGGGTTGTAGGCTGCCCCGGACTGATACGCGTGAAGGTCCGTGCCACAGATACCGCAATAGGCGATCTGCACGACCGCCTTACCCGGTGCGGCTGCGGGATCAGGGAACTCGCACAACTCGAGCTTGTGCTTACCGGTGACCAGTGCTGCCTGCATC
>JAPUFN010000273.1 GCA_027293665.1 Gammaproteobacteria bacterium
GTTGAACCCGCGTCCGTTGGTGCTCGACTATTGGCTCTACATGCGTAGAGTCCGTCTATTGATTTAGCTTCAAACGACCCGACGGTCAGGATGTTGTCAGCGAGCCCGATTGTTTTTAACACTTCGGCCCCGGGCGAGACGTCCATGCGGTCCTGCGAACATTGCCGTCGATTTCTCCTCACAGGCACGGATCGTCGACGTAAGCGGGTTTTAGGCCGCTAGTGCATAGTTTTCGTCGTTGGCAACTATAAAAGTTACAGCGATTGTTTAACGAGAGTCACTACCCTCTCGGCATGCACCGCAAGCTCTGCTACCCACGTCGAAGCCAAGTCGCCCCCATGAGGGTGTTGTAGGTGCTTACAGAGTGCCAAGTTTAGCATGGATGTGCACATCCCCCGTGCACCCGCAAAGCGCACTGCTTCGCGGCACTCGCGGCCATTGTGTGCTACAACGAATCAAACCATGATGCTGCGTAAACTCCCCATCTGCCTGTTGCTCGGCCTTACCGCCCTCACCGCGGGGCCCGTTCTCGGGTTGGATTCACGCGCCTACATCGAAAAATCCGTGACGCTCATCGAGTCAGGTGAATATTCGCTGGCTCGCACCTACCTTGCACCGGCACTCATCGACTATCGCCTCTCCGCAAGCGAACGCTCACGCGCATTCTATCTGCGCGGTTACAGCTACCTGGCGGACGATCTGCCCGTTGCAGCCGGCAAAGACTACAACCGGGCACTCGAATTCAACCCGGAGAATCCCGCCGCGTTGGCCGCACTCGGCCATCTGCATTTTCGGGGCCTGGGTATACCGCAGGATGAAGTCGTCGCATTCGGCCTGTACTCGCAGGCGGCCGAGCTTGACCACCGGGGCGCGCAGATCCATCTCGGGTTCAGCTATCTCGAAGGGCGCGGGGTTGAGCAGAATGTGGTACTTGCCCGGCAATGGCTCGAAGGACCTGCAGCAGCCGAAAACCCTGCGGCCATGAATTTTCTCGCCCGCAGTTATCGCGTGGAGTTCGCCGACCCAGCCGATCCCGAGCTCGCAAGACAATGGTACGAACGGGCGTTTGCCGCGGGCGCGGCAGATTCGCTGGTGTCGCTTGCCTACATGCACCAGAAAGGTGAATTTGGCGAGATCGATCATGCGGCAGCGCTGCGTGTGTTTACCGAAGCAGCGTCCGCAGGATCGAGCGCTGCACTGGTGAGCCTGGGACATCTCTATCTCGCAGGGGATGGCGTAACGGCGGACGCAGCACGGGCCCTGGCGCTATTCGAGCAAGCGGCCGAACAGGGGAATCCGGCAAGCTATCTCAGCATTGGACACCTCTACGAGACCGGCACGGGAGTGGCACAGAATCTGGCAACGGCGCAGGCCTGGTACGAACAGGGTGCGAATGCGGGTGTCATGAGTGCGCAACTGCGCCTGGTTTACCTGTTGCTCAACCAGGGCGAATCGACCGCCGCTCTGCCATGGCTTGCGCAGGCCGCTGAAGCCGAGAACCCGATCGCGCACAACGACTATGCGTGGCTGCTGGCGACGAACCCCGACGACACTATCCGCGATGGCGCACTCGCTCTCAGCTACGCCCAGCGAGCAGTCGCGAAAGTTCAGACTCCGGCGTATCTGGATACACTCGCAGCAGCGTACGCGGAGCTTGGCCAGTTTGCCGAGGCCGTAGCAACTCAGGAGCAGGCCATCGCGCTGGTTGACGATGCGCAATCGGAGCTGGCGGCTGAATTGCAGGGCCACCTGCTGGCATATCGCGACGGTAAACCCTGGCGGGAATAGGCCGTTTCTGGTACAAATCGCCCGCCAAATTTTCATCCGGTTAAGCACTTTGAGTATCGAACAGCGACGCACAAAGATCGTTTTTGCAGTCATCGAAGAGATCGTGAGCCAGGGGCGCACGCAGTTTCGGCCCGGTGACGTCGCTTCAGTCCTGCGCGAGAGCGATCGGCCGCTGGGCGTGTGGGAAATCCAGGGTGAATTTTCGATTCTCGAAGCCGAGGGTTTGATCAAGCTCGACCCTGTTACCGCGCAGTATCTGCTCGGCGAGTCCGCCGCCCGCAAAGTCAGTTAGCGGCAGACCCATAACCACACCAGACAGCTGCATTCCGCTTGCCTCGGTTACCTCCGGGCGGTAAGTTGCGGCGCATGGCAAAGAAAAACACCCCCGCGGCCGCAGACGATGCCGATCTCGACGGCGTGCACTTCGAAGCAGCCCTTGCGGAACTCGAAAGTCTGGTCGCACAGATGGAGACTGGTGAGATGACGCTCGAAGCGTCGCTGAGCGCCTTCGAGCGCGGGGTGAAACTAACCCGCCACTGCCAGGCGGCACTGAAGAACGCCGAACTCAAAGTCAAAGTGTTGACCGACGAGAACACGCTGGAAGACCTCGACATCGAAGACCTGGATGACGCCTGAACTGCGCTCACTCAAGGCGACCATCGAGGACGCTCTGAGTCACCATCTGCCGGTCAACTCCGACATCGCGCAAACCCTGATCGACGCAATGCGTTACGCAAGCTTGAGTGGCGGCAAACGCATTCGTCCGCTGCTGGTGTGCGCCACCTGCACCGGTCTGGGTGGCGCACTTGAAGACGCACTCGCACCGGCTTGTGCGGTCGAATTCATGCACGCCTATTCGTTGCTGCATGACGACCTGCCCGCAATGGACAACGATGCGCTGCGCCATGGCCTGCCCAGCGGACACATCAAGTTCGGTGAAGCCAACGCCATTTTAGCCGGTGACGCCCTGCACACCCTGGCGTTCGAGACACTCGCCAACGCCCCGAGTTCGCGCCACGATGTCAGATTGACGGCTGTGCAGCTGCTTGCGGAAGCCACCGGCTGGCAGGGCATGGCGGGTGGTCAGTGCTTCGACCTCGCTGCCGAGAACAAGAAGCTAAGCATGTCGCAACTGCAGGCGCTGCATGCGGCAAAGACGGGCGCACTGATCAGGGCATCAATTCAGATTGGTTCGTTGTTCGGTAATCCGAAGCTGGACGCGGAAACCTATGTCCTGCTAACCGAATTCGCGACTCGCCTTGGTCTGGCCTTTCAGGTGGTCGACGACATCCTGGATATTACCCAGACCACGGAAGTGCTCGGTAAACCAGCTGGCTCGGACAAAAAATCCCGTAAAAGCACCTTCCCCGCATTACTCGGGGTTGAGCAGGCCAGAGGTTACGCCCGGGACTTGTTGGCGGAGGCGATTCCCATGCTCGAACGCACCGGGCAGAAACACGAGATGCTGCAGGAGCTAGCGCAACAGGTGATCGATCGGGATTTTTAGTTCTGGGTGAGCGTCATCACGCCGGCGTTTTCCTGCAGACCCACGCGGCGCAGAAACGACATGCCAAGCAGTGTTTCGAGCGGATACTGTCCCATGATAACCGCCGCTTGCACGTTGTAGGCT
>JAPUFN010000274.1 GCA_027293665.1 Gammaproteobacteria bacterium
TCAGGAAATGCACCCGATCGAGCGCCAGTTTGATCCGGATAAAAATGGCGTGGCGGTGGTGATCGATCTCGATCGGGTCACATCTCTCGGCGTCAGCGGCAAAGAAGTGCAGGAACGTGAAGGCTGAATTGAAGACGGTCTGATCATATTGTTGCCGACGTTACCCTTGTATAAAAGAATGAGCAGGCAGTTAAAAAAATGAGTGGAAGTTATTGTTACCTCCATCTACGTGGCAAAGGTCGCGACAATAGAGCTATGCTCGATGTCCTTCTCACGCAGATCATCCCTCAATGGCAGCAGATTGATATCTCGGTGTGGGGGATATTCAACGGTTTGTTCGGCGTGGCGAGCAACGAACTCATCGTGGTAGCTGCGACTGGCAATGACCTGCCGCTGTCTGCATACACAAGACCGCTGAGTGGCATCGTGAAGGTGCGCAAACTCGAGCACCTCGACGCAACGGTGCGTCCGGTGACGCCGGCGCCCTGCGAAAAAAGCGGCGTCTATGTGTTCCGTTCGTTTTACGTGTTCAACGAAGATGTGGCGGAAATAGCCCGCCTCTCCAATGAAGCCTGGACGACGTTTGAGAATGCGGGTGATTACAGCGCGCAACCGATGGGCTTGTTCTGTCAGCGCGAGCGAACAAGCCGGAAGGGGAAGATGTTGCTGGTGACCTGGTATGACAGTCTGACCAGTTGGGAGACCTCCCGGGAGCCACCTGCGCAGGCACGGCGTAATTTCCTGCAGCGTCACTTCATGACACGCCGCACAGTGGCCATCGCCACCAGGCTCATCGCGCCGCAGGCAGACGCTTGACCCCAATTGCCGGTGTCTGTCAGCAGTTTGCTTTGCGCACGGATTCCCAGCGCGACTGGTTACGATCCAACAACCGCGCGGTGCGCGCCGGGTAGCCCTGACGTTTCTGCAGATGGATGTCCTCGAGTGCCGTCAGTGCTTCGCGGCATTGGGTGTCCGCCCGCGCCACAGCTGCGGCTCTGCGCTTCTGCCGGTGGCGCAGCTGTCGCTGGTAGTCGCGGCTTCTCTTGTCGGCTGCTCGAGCCATGGCATCGAGCTCGGCTTTTTCGATGGCCGTCAGCGCGGGGATGGCGATGATCGAGGTCTCACTCCCAGTCCATTGCGACGATTCGCTCGTCTCAGGACAGCCGAATTGAGAAAACAGCACCGGGTCTTTGCCGTTGGTGCACCGGTAGACGGCAGCATCGGCACGCTGGGGAGCCGCTACAGACATTGCGACGGCGAGGACGAGGTGGCAGTAAAACAGTTTAACGCCGGTGTGGCGCAAAGGTCGTCGCGGGGACTGTCGAGCTTGGATTGACGTGTAGATTGACGTGCGCACCGTACTGCCTGCAGTTTCTCAATTGCAGGCAGTCTGCTCGAACATTCGACTCCACAGCAGCCGCCGGAGTCCTCCCGACTTGCATGACGACTGCTATCGGGCTACAGGGACTCCAGCCATTCGTCGTCGGAGCCTTCGTTGATTCCCTCGAACAGGAACGTCGACAGGTAGCGTTCGGCTGTGTCCGGCAGCATCACCACCATCACACTGCCATCGGCTGCGGTCTTGGCCACTTCGAGGGCTGCTGCGAGCGTGGCGCCTGCGGAGACGCCGACGAAAATGCCTTCTTTCCGCGCCAGCTCCAGCGCCATGTCCCGCGCTACCTCCTGGTTGACAGGCACAATCTGATCGGCGAGATCCGGATTTAGGACCGTCGGGATGAAATCCGGAGTCCAGCCCTGAATCATGTGTGGATTCCAGTCGGCACCTGCCAGCATCGATGCCTGCTCAGGTTCTGCAACGATGATCTTGATGTCCGGCCGACCGGTCTTCAGAGTTTCTCCGGCGCCCGTCAGCGTGCCACCGGTACCCCAGCCGGTTACCCAGTAATCGAGCCGGTCACCGGCAAAATCCTTGAGAATTTCCGGTCCGGTCGTGTTGCGGTGATAGGCAGGATTTGCCGGATTATCAAATTGCCGTGCCAGGAACCAGCCATGTTCCTCCGCGAGTGCCGCGGCCCGATTCACCATCCCGGTGCCACGCTCGGCCGCCGGTGTCAGGATGACCTTGGCGCCCAGCGCCCGCATGATCTTGCGGCGTTCGATGGAGAAAGTTTCGACCATCGTGGCCACGAAGGGGTGTTCGGTTACAGCGCAGACCATGGCCAAAGAGATTCCGGTGTTGCCGGAAGTGGCCTCAACGACCGTCTGCCCGGGCTTGAGTTCGCCTGAATCGGTGGCGTCTTTGATGATTGCATACGCCAGCCTGTCTTTGACTGACGCGAGCGGATTGAACGATTCTATTTTCACGTAAATGACTACGTTATCCGGACCGGTGCGATTGAGCTTGACGATCGGCGTGTTACCGATGGTTTGTAGAATGTTGTCGTAAATCATGGCTCCCCTCCCAAGACGAGTCTCCCCGTTGCGTGGCGCTGAACGGGAAGGCAACGATAACCGAAGGCCGACAAAGGGAAAAGGGCCGGGAAGGGTGTTCGGCTACAACGTAGCGGACTGCGGTCGACCCGTGATTACAGCTGCCAGCGCAGGCTCAGAGCGAACGTTGTCTTGTCGTACTCCGAGCGGGGATCCGAAGCGCTGACCAGATCCTGCTGGGCGAAGAGGCTGATCGCGTAGCGGGCTGAAAAACGATA
>JAPUFN010000275.1 GCA_027293665.1 Gammaproteobacteria bacterium
GAGCTGGTGGCGCGTACGGCTGTCGAAGGCGCATTGCTCGGGTTGCACCGCTCGCCGACGTTTGGCTTCAGCCAGGAGTTCGCGGAGTACCGCGCATACGTCCCCGGCGACGACTTGCGGTATGTGGACTGGAATGTCTACGCGCGCACCGACAAGACCTACATCAAGCGTTTCTTCGGCGATACCAACTGCCAGCTGATGTTGCTGGTTGATACCAGCGCATCCATGGATTCGCAGGAAGCCTTCGGATCGAGTGCCGTAAGCAAGCTGGACTACGCCCGGTTTTTTGCTGCCGCACTGGTGTATCTGGCAGCGCGTCAGCACGACGCGGTCGGCTTGCTCGCCTTCAACGACGCCGTCCACATCCACCGGCCGCCCGTCGCCCGCCACAGTGCCGTGCGTCGGCTGTACCACGAGCTGGATGGGCTGCAGAGCTCCGGTGCGACCAATTGGCGACTTGCGCTGGAACATGTGCAAGGCCGACTCAAAAAACGCGGCCTGGTCGTAGTGATCTCGGATTTCTACACCGAGCCTGACGACCTGGCAGCCGTGTTACGAGGACTCGCGGCACGCGGTCATGATCTGTTACTGGTGCACGTGCTCGACCCGGTTGAGCGAGACACGCGGCTGCAGGGAGCGGCGACTTTGCGTGATGCGGAGACGGGCGAGGTGATGGAGGTCACGCCGCAGGAACTCTCCAGCGAATATCCGCAGCGCTTGC
Source organism: Gammaproteobacteria bacterium (assembly GCA_027293665.1). Lineage (GTDB taxonomy): Bacteria > Pseudomonadota > Gammaproteobacteria > Pseudomonadales > Azotimanducaceae > SZUA-309. Next base: position 722 of record JAPUFN010000275.1, read on the forward strand.
GCGCCCACGTGGCGAGTCTCGAGAAACTGACGCACGCCATGGGTGGCCACTATCTGCAGGTCGATACCGACCAGCCGCTCGATCGCACCATCGCAGGCTACCTGCGATTCCGCGCGAGGCATCCGTAGATGTCGTTGGTAAGCGCCTTTTTTCTTGCCGGGTTGGTCTTTCTGGCGGTGCCCTGGTGGCTGCACCGGCTGAATGCGCACGCGGCCGATCAACGCACGTTCAGCTCTTTGTTTCTGATGCGCTCGAGCGAAGCGCCCGTTCACATGCGGCGGGAACTGCAACATCTGTGGTTACTTGGCTTGCGACTTGCGCTGCTCATTGCCGCCTGCTTCGCTTTTGCCGAGCCGCTGCTGGAACTCGAAGGCGGCGGTGCGGTAGACGATCAAAACGTGGAAAACAGATTGATTGTGCTCGACGTCTCTGCCTCCATGGATCGCACATCTGGTGGTGAGAGTACCTTCAGCACCGCACAAGCCATCGCCCGTGAGCTGGTGGCGAGCCTGCCGGTCGGCGTTCGAGCGGCCGTGATCACGGCGTCCGACCACCTCGAGCTCATAGCCCCGCTGACAGACAACCGGGCTCAACTCAACGCAGCGATAACCGCAAGTACTGTGGGTTCTGCTCGACTGGTTGCCGATGGGTTGCTCGGCCGCATTGGCAATCTCGCTGATACGCTCAATGCACCTGGAGAACGGCTCGCAGTGCATCTGATCTCCGACTTTCAGGCCACGGCCATGCCGGCGCAGTTCAACGCGCTGGTTGAGGGCTCGCTCTGGCCGCTTACGTTGCATCGGGTGGGTAACGATGAACCCAACTGGGCCGTTGTGAATGTCAGTGAAGGCAGCGACCGGCAGACGGTCGAGGTGACAGTGCGCGGGTTCGCGACACCGGCGCAGGTGGTCACTGTTACGCTCGAGCAGAACGCTGCGCTCATCGATCAGCGCACTGCTGCCATCCCTGCCGATGGCAGCGTGATTGTGCGCTTTGAGGTACCGGACGCCGGCCGCGGTAATACCACATGGGTTGCCGGCATTAGCACGGCGGACGCACTCACTGGGGACAATGTGCGGCGCCTCGTGCGTTCGGATACCGAGCAGATTTCATTGCCGGTGCTCAGTTCTGCGCAACGACCCTACGCGTACCTGCGTGCCGCGATACAGGCGGGCGCGCCGCGGTTCAATGTTGTAAAGCAAACGGCGTTGGACAACCTGGACGCACCGGTCGTCGTGCTGCTGGACCCTGGCGTGCTCGCGAGTGGCGATTCCCGTATTTTGCTGCGTTATCTTGCAGCGGGCGGCGCGGTTCTGCTCGTGGCAGGTCCTGCCACACGCACTGCGGGTCGTCTGCCACTGATTGACACAGCGCTGGCAGCGGATCGTCTCGATCAGAGCAGCCGTGGGGTGACCGTGTTGGATCGCAGTCATCCGGCACTCACCGGCTACGCGGTGTGGCGCAATCTCGTCGTATTCCAGGCGATCAGAACGAACAGGGCGGCCGCCGGAGCCGGCGGTCGCACAGGCACGGGAGAGGTCATCCTGGCGCTCGACGATGGCACGCCACTGCTGGTGGAAATGCGAGTTGGCGCGGGCAGGCTGATGCTGCTGACGACCGCGTTGGATCCGCAATGGAGTTCACTGGTCGTAAGCCCGGCGTTCGTGGGCTTCATGGCAAATCTACTGGGCTACCTGGCCGAAGATCTGCTGCCGGTGCAGGCGCTGGTGGGCGAGGCCCTCGCCCTGCCCGCACAATCTGTGAAGCTGTTTACCGCTGAGGGTACGCGCGTCCTGGGTCTGGCGCAGACGATAGGTCGACCGACGGTAAGCCTTGCGGAGCCGGGTGTGTATCAGCTGCAAACTCCCGGCAGCAATCGGCTGCTTGCGGTAAACGCAGATGTGCGTGAGTCCGACCTGCGGCGAACGGCTGAGGATCTGCTCGAGCGTTGGCAGGCGGCAACCGCGAGTAAGTCCGCCTTGACTGCTTCGAATCCCGACGAGGATGCAACGCACAGCCTGCCGCTGGCACCGTGGTTGCTGGCGTTGCTGGCCCTGCTCCTGCTCCTCGAACCACTGCTCGCCAATGCGGGTGGCCCCGCCAAATGGGGTCCCACTTATGCAGCTGTGTTGCGACGACCAGCGGCGGGGGTTAGCCCGTGAGCACGCTACACAACTATCTGCTGGATTGCCGCAAGCGTCTGCGGCGGCGTTTTGTGGCGCGGGGTAGCGCCCTGCTGGTACTGAGTGCGGTGGCGGCGACCGTAGTATTTGCTCTGCTTGTCGTGTTCTGGGTACCGGGCGGCGGACTCGTGATTGTCGCCCGCAGCCTCCTCTACCTGGCGCTGGTGGCGGGAATCGCAGTGATCGTCTGGTGGCCGATGCGGATCGTTACTGTGCCGCGACAGGTCGAAGCGCGCGTGACGGATTTCGACGGCAGGCTGCAAACCTGGTGGGATACGTCGCAGCGCGGCGCTGACTCCGCGATGCT
>JAPUFN010000276.1 GCA_027293665.1 Gammaproteobacteria bacterium
CCGTACTCGGCCAGCCGCAGCGGTAAATCACGATAGCTGCGTGGTTGTGCGGCAAATATCTTGTGGTGATGCGGGCAGTTCATCGGTCGTAACCGATAAGCTTCCTTCACCTCACGTTCACCTTCGTGAGTCTCGACGACCTCCATGGCCGGGTACATGTCATCCGCGTAATACGGTAGATGTCCCGACTTGAAATACAGATCCTCCTTGGCGAGGTGGGGCGTGGCGACGCGTTTGTAACCCGCTTTGAATTCCAGCTCCTTGGCCAGCGCCTCGAGCTCATCGCGGATGACGGTTCCGTTGGGCAGCCATAGCGGCAAACCACGGCCTATGTCGTTGTCGATCGTGAATATGCCAAGCTCACGACCGAGCTTCTTATGATCTCGTGCTTGTGCTTCCTGCCACCGACTGACGAAGTCATCGAGCTCGTCCTTGGTGGCAAATGCCCAAACGTAGATGCGCGTCATCATCACGTTGTCGGAATCACCACGCCAGTATGCGCCGGCAACGCTTCGAATCTTGAACGCATCGCGGGGTAACTTTTTGGTGTCTTCGACGTGTGGGCCTTCGCACATGTCTAGAAACGGGCCATTTCGATAGAACGACAGTCCCTCGAGCCCCTGTTTCTCGATCAACTCTGCGCCGTATTCGCGTTTATAGGGTTCGCCCATCTCGTCGATCCGCGCCAGCGCCTCTTCGGCGCTCAACTCTTCGCGATAGAACCGCTGTCCCTTCTTAATGATCTTCTTCATGCGCCGCTCTAACTCGGGAAAGTCATCTTCGGTGAGCGGCTCGCGCAAAATGAAGTCGTAGTAGAAACCATCGGAAATGGGCGGACCAAAGCCGAGCGTCGAATTCGGACGCATTTCCAGAACCGCCTGGGCCAGGACGTGAGCCAAACTGTGGCGGATTTTGTACAGCGCGTCGTCGACGCTCTCAGCTGCGACATGTTCAGCGCCACCGTGATTTACGCCACTTTGCTTCGCCTTTGCCATCTCTATCCTCTCCAAGCGCCTCAACCCTGCCTTGTCACACCCCAGAAGGAGAAAACCCCGGGGCCGTGGCCATCCGGGGTTGCAAGCAATGATAGATCATCATCGTCATGAGTTGAAACCGTGTTAGCCATCCAACGCCTTGTTCCACTCGGCGATGCGATCCGCCATTGAGCTCAGCAGGTCGTCCGTCTCACCCTCAATCGAGATGGAATTGATGAGGTCTCCCTGGGCAATCGCATTCACCACCGTCTGATCTTCGTCTCCCTGGACTGCACCGAATATCGTGTGTTTGTCATCAAGCCACGGTGTCGCCACGTGCGTGATGAAAAATTGAGAGCCGTTGGTGCCGGGACCGGCATTCGCCATAGACAGCTTACCCGGCTCAGAATGGCGCAGTTCCGCGACACATTCATCTGCAAACTGATACGACGGACCGCCCGTACCTTTACCTTCCGGGCAACCGCCCTGAATCATGAAATCGGGGATGACCCGATGAAAAATCAAGCCGTTGTAGAAACCGCGATTAACCAGATTGACGAAATTGGCCACGGTGATTGGTACCTGCTCGGGGACTAGATTTACCCGTATGGCTCCTTTGCTCGTATCGAATATCGCCTGTAGCGAACTCATATCATTGTCCTCGAATTGAATTGATGAAAATCCTTAGTCGGTTGCAGTTTAACCGCCAGTCACGTCTTCCCGCGGGCATAACAGCCTCCCGGGATGCTCAGGTTGGAAAAAAACGCGCATTGTCGCATTTTCAACACCCCAAAGACGACCCCGTTTCCAGGCATCGCGCGGTGCACCTTGAGCTCTGCCCGCCGTGTCCCTACCATGCGCTCAATCTTTTCCACCGCCGCGGCAAACGCCGATTTCAAGAGAAACACGTTGCGACTACTGCTGATCACAGACGCCTGGTTCCCGCAGGTCAACGGGGTAGTGCGGACGCTGTCGACGACAACCGAACGCCTCAAAGCCCTCGGCCACGACGTAGAGGTTCTGGCGCCAGAGCGTTTTCACAATCTGCCCTGTCCGACTTACCCCGAAATTCGTCTGGCGTTGTGCACGCCAGCTCGCATCGGTCGCATCATTCGCGAGGTTGCACCTGACGCGATACACATTGCCACCGAAGGCCCGTTGGGACTGTGTGCCAGATGGTGGTTGTCGCGACGGAGTATCGGCTTCACAACCTCTTTCCACACTCTGTTTCCGCAATACCTCAATGTTCGATTTCGCATTCCGGAGCGCTGGACGTTCAAAGCAGTTCGACGATTTCACGACGCCGCTACGGCAACGATGTATTCGACACCTACACTGCGGGCAATGCTGGAAGCGGAGGATTTTCGCAATCTCGTGCGTTGGGTTCGCGGCGTCGATACGGAACTTTTCTGTCCAGGCACCGCGGCAACTCTCGAGTTGCCGCGGCCGATCCAGCTCTACGTCGGGCGTATCGCGGTGGAGAAGACGCTTGGCGACTTTTTGAGCCTCGACACGCCTGGCAGCAAGGTCATCATCGGCGATGGACCACAGCGCAAAGAACTTACCAGGCGTTTTCCACAGGTCCATTTTCTAGGCACGAAATTTGCTGAAGAACTGGTCGCCCACTATCGTGCAGCAGACGTTTTCGTATTCCCCTCCCGCACCGATACGCTGGGGCTCGTGATGCTCGAAGCCATGGCCTGTGGGATACCGGTTGCTGCTTTCCCAGTACACGGACCGCTGGACGTGGTCGGCGACAGCGCAGCCGGAATTCTCAACGACAATCTAGCTGTGGCGATCGAACAAGCCATTGGGATCGACCCGCAGATCTGCCGGCAAAGAGCGCTTGAACACTCCTGGGATCAATCCGTCCAGGAGTTCTACAATAACCTCGTGCCAACCAACCTGCATGAAGTTCAAGGAGAAACTGCATGACAATTTTAGTTCTCGGCGGCGACGGCTTCTGTGGTTGGCCGACAGCGTTGCATCTTTCGACGCAGGGCAACTCGGTTGTCATCGTCGACAACCTGTCACGGCGCAATATCGACAATGAACTGGAAGTGCAGAGTCTGACCCCTATCAGCACGCTGAGTGAACGGCTCGCCGCCTGGCAGGAGTTGACCGGTCGTGTCATCGAATACAGGCGTCTTGATGTCGCAGAGGAGTACGACAGCCTGCTCGCGCTGATCGGTGAATTCAAACCCGAAGCAATCGTCCACTTCGCGGAGCAGCGTGCAGCGCCCTACTCGATGAAGACTTCGTGGCACAAACGCTACACGGTCAACAACAATTTGAACGCCACGAACAATGTCCTCGCAGCTATCGTCGAAAGCGAGCTCGACATTCATCTGGTCCACCTCGGCACGATGGGTGTCTACGGCTATTCAAGCGTCGGAGTGCGTCTGCCCGAAGGCTATCTGACAGTGAAGATGACGAATGATGATGGCGCGGAGGTGGAACAGGAAATTCTCTACCCGGCCAATCCCGGCAGCATCTACCACATGACGAAAACGCAGGATCAGCTATTTTTCGCCTTTTATAACAAGAATGACGACATCCGTATAACCGATCTGCATCAGGGAATCGTCTGGGGCACGCAGACGCGGGAAACCCGTCTGGATGAACGATTGATCAATCGCTTCGACTATGACGGCGACTACGGGACTGTATTGAACAGATTTCTGATGCAGTCGGCCATCGAGTATCCGCTCACCGTCCACGGATCCGGCAAACAGACGCGGGCGTTCATTCACATCCAGGATACCGTGCGGTGCATTGAGCTTGCGATCAGCTCGCCTCCGGAGAAAGGCGAACGGGTCCGCATCCTCAATCAACTCACGGAGACCCACCGGTTGATTGATCTTGCAAATATGATCTCCGAGCTGACTGGCGTCGCAATTGAGCATGTCGCCAATCCGCGCAAGGAAGCGGCTGAAAATAACCTCGCCGCCAGCAACGAAGGATTGGTGGGACTGGGCCTGCAACCTACCACCCTGCGCCAGGGCCTGCTCGAGGAAGTCACAGAGATCGCACAGCGCTACGCCAGCCGCTGCGATCGCAATCGAATTCCTTGTGTATCTCACTGGACCCGGGAGATCGCCACCGCGACATCCGAGCAGTCGATCAAATCGGCGAGTTGATATCCCGCTCAGAGGAGCGCGGTTTTAGTGACCAGATACGCCGAATAACTCAACAGCAGCACACTCGCCTGGGGTTTACGCACGCCCTGCGGTAGACGCAGGAAAATGATAACCAGTAGACACAGCGCAAACAATATTGGCACATCCAGTCTGAGCAAAGATGATGCGAATTCGATGGGCACAATGAGGCCTGCAATGCCAATCGGCAGTAGCACATCGAGAATATTACTGCCCACCAGATTGCCCACGGACAATGTCACGCGTGAACGCATGATCGCGCCGATTGAGATAATCAGCTCCGGCAAACTGGTGCCCACGCCAATGATGACGATGCCTATGTAGGACTGATCTATATCCCAGTTGCGCGCAAGCGTCAGAGCCATACGAACGATGAGTTCCGAGCTGACCACTATGAGAGCCAGGCCGAACAGCAGGAGCACCCAGACTCTGATCATCTGTGCCCTCGGCGTGCTGCCGATGTTCTCAAACGCACCTTCTTCGCGGATGAGCATGATGAGATAGGTGGCAAACGCAGCGACGAGAACAGCCCCCTCCCAACGCGTCACCAGACCATCAAAGCCAACAAACGCAAGTAACCCCATTGCCCCAAGTAGAATGCCACCGTGGCGGAGCACCTGGCGCAACGGCAGGGTCAGCTGCCCGAATAGTCCTGCAAGCCCCATCACGAGTCCGAACTGACCAAAGCAACTGCCCAGCGCGTTGCCGACGATCAGGTTCGCCGTCTGCTCGCCCTGGAGCTGGCGTAGTGCGGCGTTTACCGAAACCAGAATCTCAGGCAGATCACTGCCGATGGCAAGAACCGTAGCGCCGATGAAAAAATCCGAGACATGGTAATGACGGGCGACGATCACTGCGTTATCCAGGGCAACCTTCGT
>JAPUFN010000277.1 GCA_027293665.1 Gammaproteobacteria bacterium
GCCAATCCGAATAAACTGTTGTACGTAGCTGCATATGCCGAACTGTTGACCGAGGCTAAAAAATACGGCCAGGCGTTGACACTGCTGGAACGCCAACTCGTCCTCAATCCAGACAACCCACCACTGTCAATGCTCTACGCAACCGCGCTGTCCAAAAATGGTGAGTATGAGGTTGCCGAGGTGGTGTTGAAGCGGCAGAGTCGGACCCGCCCTGACGATATCGACGTCTGGTACGATCTCGCCGAAACGGCAGGCAAGGCCGGCAATATCATCGGCGTGCATCGGGCGCGCGCCGAATTCTTTGCCCTGCATGGCGCCTACACCAAGGCAATACAGCACCTTGAGTACGCGCGGCGCCTCGTCAGCCAAACGGATACCCAACTCCACGCCAGGCTCGATCAACGAATCAACGATTTGCGCACCAAACTGAGAATTGCCCAGTCCTGAGGCACGTTCACGCAGGCTTTGCCTTAGCCGCGGACTCTTAGCAGCCGCGGGCGCTTAATTAGCCGCGGCGCTTTGAAATTCCAACATCCGCGTCAGCGGCACCATGGCCCTTTCGGCGATCGTCGGATCAACGTGGATTTCATTGGCTGTCATGACAGCGGTGTCCCGCAGACAGGCCGCGAGGCGGCTGAGCTCGTTCATTGCCATCCACGGGCAATGCGCGCAGCTGCGACAGGTTGCGCCGTCGCCGGCAGTCGGCGCTTCGATGAAGCGTTTGCCGGGATTACGCTGTCGCAGTTTGTGGAAGAGACCGCGATCCGTAGCAACGATGAAGGTCTGCTGAGGCAACTGCGAGGCCGCCTGCAGGATGTGACTCGTGGAGCCAACCGAATCAGCAATATCGATGACTGCGGCGGGTGACTCCGGATGCACAAGCACACCGGCATCGGGATAAAGCGCTTTCATGTCGAACAGCGCTTTTGCTTTGAACTCTTCATGAACCACACAGGCGCCGCTCCACAGCAGCATGTCTGCCCCAGTGCAGGTCTGAATGTAGTGGCCGAGATGTTTGTCCGGCGCCCAGAGTATTTTCTCATCGCGTGCCGCGAGAGATTCGACGATAGGCAGCGCCACGCTGCTGGTGACTACCCAGTCCGAGAGCGCTTTTACCCGCGCCGATGTATTCGCATAGACGACCACCGTGCGATCCGGGTTAGCCTGACAGAACGCTTCAAAGGCATCTGGTGGACAGCCAAGATCCAGCGAACACTGAGCCTCGAGCGTTGGCATGATGACGCGTTTGTCCGGTGAGAGAATCTTCGCTGTTTCACCCATGAAACGAACACCGGCCACCACCAGGGTGCCAGCCGTGTGATCCCTGCCGAAGCGAGCCATTTCCAGCGAGTCCGCGACACAGCCGCCGGTTTCCTCGGCGAGATCCTGCACATCACCATCGACGTAATAGTGCGCAATCAAAGTTGCACCGCGGTCTTTCAATGCCGTTGCGATCTCGCTTTTCAAGGCGGATACACGCTCACTCGGCAGCACTTCCGTCACGACGATCGGAACTTCCTCCGGCGAAAGGGTGAAATCTGGTAGGTTTGCTTGTGCGCTCATGGGACCGGTAAGTTTAACATGCTTTGCCTGACGCCATTTCGGCAGGCAACAGGCGCACCGCGCCGGTCGCGAATGAGAAACCTGCTCCCTACGGATGATGCTAAGTGCCCCGGCAACCCGAAATTCTGTTCCTGATCGGCGATAGCGAGAAAGCCCGCAACGACAACCACATCTGCCTGCCCGCTGCGTTCCGCGGCCTCGGTTGGCAGGTGCACATCGCTGCGCACGAGTCGGTTCGGATCAGCGCCAACTCTATCGCGCTGCCAGACGTCGAGCCGGATCAGTGCGATCTGATCTGGCTGCTCGGGTTCGGTCGCGCGACAACATTTTTCGATCGGATGCAACTACTGCGTCAGCTCGAACAGAGTCGCTTTGTCACAACCGTGGATGCGTTGATGTATCTCCATGGCAAGCATCGCTGGCTGCAACACATGCCCGAAACCCACACCAGCGCAGACCTGCAACATCTGCTCGGGGTGATCAGGCAAGGTGGTGAATGGGTCATCAAACCACCGGCAGGCAGCTATGGCAGGGACATTCGCCTCGTGCGCAACGAATCCGAAGCACGCACCGCTCTGCACGAATACTTCCGTGAGACCGACGATGGCTACTGCATGATTCAGCGCTTCCTGCCACAGATTGCGGAGGGTGAGAAACGCACAATCATTGCAGCAGGCCGTATCATCGGCAGCTACCTGCGAGTGCCCTCAGACGAACTTCTGGCAAACGTCAACGCGCAAGCAGCCGTGTCCGCAACGTCGCTCACGTCGGCCGAATCAGATCTGGTTAACGCGATTGCCAGGGATCTGACGGAGCTCGGCGCGGGGTTCGCAACCATCGACACGGTCTATCCACATTTGATCGAAGTCAACGTCGCCAACCCCGGTGGGCTTGCAACTCTCAGCGCACTGTTGGATCGCGACTGCGCCGCGGCTACCGCCGAGGCGCTCATCGATGGACTCAGTGCTGCGTCCGGCCCCACCGGGCACTGAGGCGCAGCACCATTCGCCCATCAGACCGCATGCGCAGGGCTGCACACGAGGCGGCGCCGGCAGCTGACTTGCGTTTGTAGAATCCAGCCGTACACTGATTTGTCCGGTAACCGATTTCGGGCACTCACTCGCCACCGGCTCGCAGGCATCGGGCAGGTGTTGCACCTGGCTCGACAGAACAAACAACAAGTTACACCCACTTAAACCAAACACACTGGGATGAATTCAAGGAGACCACTATGGGAATGCTCGATGGTAAAGTTGCGCTGGTTACAGGCGCCGGCGGTGGATTGGGTAGAGCGCACGCGCTGTTGCTCGCGCACGAAGGTGCCAGTGTCGTTGTCAACGATCTAGGCGGCGCCCGCGACGGCACAGGAGCAGATGCCTCCATGGCGGATGGCGTGGTTGCGGAAATCAAAGAAGCCGGCGGCAACGCCGTGGCCCACTACGGTTCGGTCAGCGACAAAGAAGCCGCACAGGGGATGGTCGAGATTGCGGTAAGCGAATTCGGCAAGCTCGATATTCTCATCGCCAACGCCGGTATTCTGCGTGACAAGTCGTTCAAAAACATGGATGACGAAATGTGGGACATCGTCCTGGACGTCCACTTGCGCGGTACCTACCTCACCACCAAAGCCGCTTTCGATCATATGCTGCAGCGTGGCGAGGGCGGCCGCATCATCATGACCAGCTCAACGTCCGGTCTGCTGGGCAATTTCGGGCAAACCAACTACGGTGCCGCAAAAGCGGGAATCGCCGGCTTCATGCGTTGCCTGTGGCTGGAAGGCGTCAAGTACGGCATAACCGTCAACGTTCTGGCACCGACCGCGATGTCCAGACTCACCGAGGACATCCTGCCCGAAGCGCTCCAGGATCGCTTTCCACCCGAAACCGTGTCACCGGCCGTCGTCTGGTTGTGCACTGAAGATGCAAAAGAAGTCAGTGGCCGGCAATGGCTTGTGGCCGGTAACAGTGTCCAGCTCCTGTCCTGGCAGTTGACTGCCATTGCGGACCGGGATCTGGCGGAGGGGCCCTGGGAGGTTGCGGAGATCGGCGAGAAGATACTCGCCAGCAAGGAAGGCTGGCCTGCAGTCAATCCGCTGCGCGGATAGTTCATGCCAGGAATCAACTCATGAACTTTGGGTTTACCGAAGAACAGAATCTGCTGCGCGAACAGGTCGCCAGGTTCATGCAGGAAGTCTGCCCCATCTCCAAGGTGCGCGAAGTTGCGCAATCGGCCAATGGCTTCGACGCCGCTCTGTGGCAACGCGCTGCAGAGCTGGGCTGGCTGGGCCTGACCATTCCGGAGAAACACGGCGGAATTGGACTCAAATGGATTGACCTGACGGTCGTGCTGGAAGAATCCGCGCGCGGCCTGAGCCCGCTACCGATAGTTTCTCAAGCGCTGGCAGCAGCCGCAATTCTGCGCTGTGGCACAGCCAGTCAACAGGCGCAGTGGCTGCCGCCAATGGCGCGAGGCGAAGCAGTCTACACACTGGCGCTTTACGACGATCCCAACTGGATCGACCCGGCAGCCGTCACTCTGACCGCGAAGCGAACACAGGACGGTATCGTGGTAAATGGTACGAAAGCGTTCGTCTGTGACGCAATGGCAGCGAACTACTACCTGATCGCGGTTCGCGTGGAGGAAGAACTCGCGCTCACCGCCGTTCCCCGCGACAGCGTCAGCGTCACCGCACAACCATGCATGGATACCACCAAACCCATGGCAAGCGTGCAATTCGATGAGGTTAGCCTGCCCGCTGACGCCGTCCTGCCCCTGAGCACGACGGATCTGAGCTATCTGACCGACCTGGGTGCGGTAGCAATCACCGCCGAGATGGTTGGTGCAGCTGAAGCTGCACTTCACATGACCACCGAATACGCAAAGGATCGCATTCAGTTCGGCAAGCCGATCGGTCGGTACCAGGGGGTGAAACATCGGTTGGCTGATATCTACGTCGACGTGGAATCGTTCAAATCGCTGCTTTACTTCGCTGCCTGGACAGTAGACGACTCGCCGGACGAACTGCCGCGCGCAATCTCGCTTGCGAAAGGCTACGCCTCGGATGCCTTTGCGGAAATCGGCATAGATGGCATTGGCCTGCATGGCGCCATCGGCTTCACCGCGGAATACGACATACAACTTTATCTGAAACGATCGAAGTGGGCTCGTCCGATGTATGGGGACTCCGACTATCACCTCGATCGGGTAGCCGCGTTGGGAGGCTTGTAGTGGACTTTGAATACAGCGACTCAGAAGTTGCGTTCCGGGAAGAAGTCCGCAATTTCCTCCGCGAGAATCTGCCACCGAAGGCCGAGCGTGACCGTAATTTTCTCAGCACCTGGCTCGCAGAAGTGCGGGCGCGCGGTTGGGTAGGTTTTTCCTGGCCGAAACAATTCGGCGGCAGCGACGGCGGTCTTATCGAGCAGACCATCCTCAAAGAGGAAATGGCTCTGGCAAAGGCGCCACCCCTGGGATCCTCCTTCATGGGCCTGGCCTGGGTCGGCCCTGGCATCATGCAATATGGTACTCAGGCGCAGAAAGAAAGATTCATTCCCGACATTCTCGACAGTAAAGTCACCTGGTGCACCGGCTACTCCGAGCCAAACCATGGCTCGGATCTCGCGTCAATTCAGTGCAAAGCCGTACGCGACGGCGATCACTACGTTGTGAACGGCCAGAAGACCTGGACTTCCGGTGCGTCCTGGTCGGACTGGATCATCCTGCTCACCCGCACCCGGTTCGACGCCGACGCGAAACATCAGGGAATCACCTGCCTGCTGGTGCCGATGGATGCAGAAGGCCTGGAAGTGCGACCGATCGAGAATATGGCCGGTGACCGGCACTTCGCGGAAGTGTTCTTCACGGACGTTAAAGTACCCGTGGACCAGCGACTTGGCGCAGAGGGCGAAGGCTGGAGTGTCACGGTCTCAGCATTGGCCAACGAACGCTCCAGTATCGGCGAGGTCACTGCGATGTTCGGCAAGCTGGACACGCTCAAAGAGCTCGTTAGGAGCACAACCAAGCAGGGCAAGCCAGCCACGCAAGATTTGAAAACGCGGCGCACTCTGGCGATGTTCGAGGCGAAGATCGCCGCGATGAAGTACAACGGCCTTCGCTATCTGACCAAACAGATCAACGGCGAACCACTTACGAGCGAAACTTCGGTCAACAAGCTCCACCGCGCAAGTCTCGAAATCGAAATGGATGATTTCGCGGTCGAACTCTGTGGCCAGGCCGGTCTGCAACTGCCCGGTGGCGACAATGCAATACACAATGGGCGTTGGGCGAAAGCGAGCCTGAGTTGGCCCAACGTAGTCATCGGCGGCGGCACTCCGAACATTCAACGCAACATCATCGCCGAACGGTTGCTCGGGCTTCCCAAGGACTGACGAAGTCGCTCGAACGCCGCCAGCATCACCCGCCGGTGGTTGAGGCTTGAAGGTTACAGTTTCCAGGGTGGCACGGCGTTCCAGTCAAACGGTTCGATCCCGTCTTCGGTTATGAGGACAACTTCCGCCGACGCCTGACCGTCCTCCAGGTGCAGAAAACCCAATGTGCCATATTGAGTGTCGTAGTTGTGCGGGTAGGTTGGCGAACCGGGATTGACGCACAACACCCCGTTCACTGATGTGATCTGTTCACGATGTGTATCGCCTGACACGATGACATCCGGTGTACGTTCCGGGAAAAATCGCTCAATCCAACGCTCCAGCGTGAAATTCGGCGGTCGTTCGGGTACCGGCACATAGTGCGTCAGGCCGATCCAGAGCCCTTCCAACTCGAGCAACCAGGCATATCTGACCCGCGGATCCTCAGGCTGCACGGGGCGGCCGCCGCCACCGTCTTCGCCGTTACCGCGAGCTGAATAGACAGGCGCCAGTTTTTCCAGTTCATCCAGAACGAAATACTCATGGATGTCCCCTGCATGCAGTATCAGATCCACTTCGCTGAACGCATCATAAATCTGCGGCCACAACGTTTTGCGCGCTTCAGGCAGATGCGTGTCAGATATCAAACCAATGTTCAACGCCATGAGTTGCTACATCACTGCATGGGCAGATTGGCCCGCGCCGGCTGCCGCGTCCCACCAGACGCACGAGCTCCGGACGGCCGATGCTGCGGTTGCCGGGCGCTAACCGTCGTCCCGCGTGGAATGCCTGGATAGATAGGTTCGAAGGGGCGACGAGTCTGCAATCCCCGGCCGTGCCGGCGCTCGCGCGCTGATGCTGTTGCCACCGCGGGCCCCCTCCCGTATTTACGATCCTGCCAATGCGGCCGCCCTCCCGGCGGTCGGTATGGGAAGTAGTAGCCGTTTGGCGAGCGGTACTCCTGCGGTTCCACGTACACCACCTGTGGCCGGCTGGCCGCAAGCGCCAACAGTCGCTCGGTAGCAGCCGCCTGTCTTGCCAGGCGGGAGTCTTCCAGCGCTTTCGCAACACGCAATTGCTGGTCGACGATGGCCTGTTGATCTGCAATACGCACCGGATCGACTACCGTAACCGGCAGCTCGATCTGCGTCGCACCGGGCATTTCAACGTCGGAGAAACTCGCCTCACCGTACTCGCCGGTCGTGCGGAAGGCCACATCGGCAAGCACCGCCGGCGTGATGCTCACAAGCGCGAGCCAGGCAATGAGTTGGCTTTTCCTGTTTGGCCTTATGTTTGACCCCATGTTAGCCCTCGCCTTCTTTCCCGCAATATACACCGCCACCATTGAATCTCAACGCATCTCACTACCGGCTAACGCCGCTATCCGGTCCGGCATCTCATCATCCACCCTGCGCACGGAAGTCGACACGAGCGTGAGGAGAATGACCGAGACGATGAACGCAGCTCCCGCAGCACTCAAGGCGATGGCGACGTCATAGCGCTCGGCGATGATGCTGATGGGTATTATCCCCAGCGGCATCAGGCCGTGCGACATCATGTCAATGCTCATGATCCTGCCGCGCATGTGATGGGCTACCTGCATCTGCAAGGCGCCGCGATTGAGCGACATGTTCCAGGCGCTGAGAAAACCGATACAACCAACGAGAATCGACGAATAAACCAACGTCTGGGTAAATCCGAACGCCGAGGTGAAGGCACCCCAGCCGATGCAGGTGCCTACCAGCCAGACGGCCCGCCGCCGAATCTCGCCAATGGATGCGAGCATCAGCGAGCCGATTATCGCGCCGACCCCCATCGCAGACATCAGCAACCCCAACGCATCCGGGCCACCACCCAGAATGTCTTCGTTAAACGCCGGCAGCAGCGTATTGAGTGGCATACCGAATAGAAATGGCACGATGGATAGCAGGATCAAACCCAGGATCGGCGGATTTGCCCAGACATAGCGCAAGCCTTCCAGCATATCGTTGAGCGCGCTCTTTTGCGCAATCAGCTGCTCACTGAGCCCGACCTTTCGAACCATGATCATCGTGACGGCGGATATGAAGTAGAGCGCCGCAATCATGAAATAGACTACGCCGACACCGTAGGTGGAGGTCGTGTCACCGGCAGCCGTCCAGGCGATGAGAAATCCGGCAAGCGCAGGGCCGAGAATTCGCGACAGATTCCAACTGGTGGTGTTGAGCGCCATCGCCGTGAATATCAGGCGTTCGGGAATGAGTTCGGGCACAAAAGCCTGCCTGGCAGGCATCGACAGCGCCAGTATCGACCCGTTGAAAAGCCCGAACCAGATGAAGTCCCAGAAATCCACCCGATCGGTGATGATGATGATGCCCATGAGAACGGTCGCGATGCAGTTCAACGACTGCGCGGCGGCAATGATTCGCCGCTTGGGTAATCGGTCTGCGAGGACGCCACCAAGCAATGACAGAACAACCTGCGGAATCATGAAGGACAAGGTGACCCAGGCCAGGTCCATAGCCGATGAGGTAAGCGTGTAGACCAACCAGCCGCGCGCGATGATCTGCATGTTCATCGCAAAGGAAGATCCGAGGCTGCCTATCCAGAGCCAGCGGAAATCCGGCACGGCGAGAGCTCTGTAAATATTGCGATCTGCCACGATTTGCCAGGCTGCCCCGCCAAAGCTGGGGGCAGCAAATTCTTACCGGAGGAAACCGTGCATTCTAACACGCCACGCAATTACTGCTGAGAGGGTGCAACCCCCGGCGCGAACAGCCCGGTCAGTAGTCCAATCGATACGTGTCGTCGTCGCGCACAATGCGTCCCGCAGCCGGCCCGGCAAAATGCGTTCCGATTATCAGCACCGGCTGACCGGCGTAGCGTTCGATGAAGGATTCACGAGTGCCGCAGCTCATCACGGGGTCCCAGTCCGCAGTGCTCGCCCAGTCGGCGTGTGCGATCTGACAGGGATGGTGGATCATATCGCCAGTAATCACCGCTTCTTCACCCTGCGACGCGATATGTACGCTGACGTGACCGGGTGTATGGCCCGGGGTCGATTCGAGCCAGACCTCGTCGCTGAGCCGATGATCATCAGCCACCAGATCCGCCATCCCGGCATCGAAGATAGGTTGTACCGAGTCCTCGATGACAGGACCGTATTCCTGTGGTTCGTCACGCCAGTAAGCCCACTCGTTCTCAGCGAACAGATAGCGGGCGTTGGCAAACGTGGGTTGCCACACACCATCCACCAACCGCGTATTCCAGCCGACATGATCGACGTGCATGTGTGTGCACATGACCGCATCAATGGAATCTGTGGAAAAGCCCGCCGCTTCGAAGCGCTGCAGAAAATCGCTCTGCATGAGATTCCAGCGCGGATAGCTGCGCGGTTTGTCATTTCCGATACAGGTGTCCACAACCAGCGTTTGTCCCTGAGTTTCCACAACCAGGGCGTGCATGCTCAATATGATTTTCCCCGAATCATCGATGAAAGGTTTGAGCCAGGGCACGGCTAAAAGTCGTTCAGGTGTCGCCTGTGGCAGGAGATACGGGCCGAGCGACGCTGTTGTCAGCTCAACT
The DNA here is from genome assembly GCA_027293665.1 of Gammaproteobacteria bacterium. Classification (GTDB taxonomy): domain Bacteria; phylum Pseudomonadota; class Gammaproteobacteria; order Pseudomonadales; family Azotimanducaceae; genus SZUA-309. Next base: position 9,495 of record JAPUFN010000277.1, read on the forward strand.
ATCTGAGTAATCCGTACGTTACCGATGCGCCATTTCAGCATAACGCCCCCTTGTTCATAAGGCCTTCGCTACCTGAGCAGAACACCGAGCGTTGCAAATTAGTCCGCGCTGGTCAAACATCCTGCACCTGGAACAATCACTACCGGGAGAAGCGAAAATGCAATTCGGCGATATCGAGGTGTCCATCGAAAACAACGTTGCGCTGCTCGAGATGCAGCGGCCACCCAACAATTTTTTCGATACCGAGTTAATCATTGCGATGGGTGACGCGTTCGAAGCCATGGACGAAGACAATGACGTACGTGCGCTGGTTCTCGCAGCTCAGGGCAAGCATTTTTGTGCCGGGGCAAATTTCGCCAGCCGCGAGCGTGATGCCAATCGGGATACGCCGCAGCAACGGCTGGATCCTGGCAAGGGCAACCCACTGTATGCGGCCGCTGTGCGGTTGTTCGAATGCAAAAAGCCTGTGATCGCCGCAATTCAGGGCGCCGCCGTCGGCGGCGGCTTCGGTCTGGCCGTCATGCCGGATTTTCGAATCGTAACTCCGGAAGCAAGATTTACGGCCAACTTCGTAAAACTGGGATTCCACCCCGGCTTTGGTCTCACCTACACACTGCCACGAATCATCGGCATTCAGAAAGCGCAGCAGATGTTTCTGACTGGTGAGCGAATCGACGGTGAAACCGCATACGCCTGGGGCCTCGCCGATCGTCTCAGCACGCTGGAAAACCTGCGTGCCGATGCGCTGTCGTTTGCGGGTGAAATTGCCGAAAACGCGCCTCTGGCCATACTTTCCGTTCGGGCGACCATGCGGGTCGGGACCGCAGATGCCGTTAAAACTCAAACCGATCACGAAAATCGGGAGCAATACCGCTTACAGCAAACCGAAGATCACAAAGAGGGTGTCAAAGCCGTCGCTGAACGAAGAGTGGGGAATTTTCAGGGGCGTTAGCAGCGATAAATTCGTCAGGCCTGCGCGGAAGACGCTTGCGCACGTTCATCCAGCGTGCGTCGGATCTCGAGGTAAGCCTTCTCATCCAGCTTGAAGCGACTGAACAACAAGGCACCGATGGTATAACAAACCAGCGGCAACAACCCATACAATGTGATCATCGCCACTTGAACGGTCATTGTCTGTTCCTGATTCGGGACAAAGCCAGAAAACTGCAGCACGAAACCCGTCAACAACAGCATCACGCCGATCGCGCTTTTATAAACGAAGTTCCACGCTGCGAAATACGAACCTTCCTTGCGTTCCCCTGTGACCATCTCGTCGTAATCTATGACATCGCCCTGTATGGAGGGCGAGAGCGTGCCGCCGCAACCGGCCGCGAGACCCGCAAACGCCGCAGCCACACAAATATACGCGATGCGCAACTCAACGCCATCGAGAAACGGCAGAGCAAACATGCTGCCGAACGATACCCCTGTTAATCCCATGGAAAACATCCACAGACGCACTTTGCCGAACCGCCGCGACAACGGAATCCACAACGGCACGGAAAACGTAGACGGCACCATGTAACAGAGAATAATAAAAGGCGCCCACAGCGGTGCACCGACGATATATTGCGCAACGTACAAGGTCAGCACGCCGATTGCCGCCGATCCAATGTGTTCGATGAACGTCACCACTATCAGCAATCTGGCGTGGTGGTTGCGCCACACATCCCGAAACGCCCCAAAAGGAGAGCTCTTCACCCGGCCCTGAAAATCAGCGCGCTCTTTGAGCTGACCGATGGCGACGAAAATCAACACCACCATCACGACGGATGCAATAATTGCAAGCTCAAAAGCTTTCTCCCGGACCACGGCAGTGCCTTCCTGCTCAGCGGAGATCAGAATGTAAAAACTGATGAGCGACAGGATCGAACCGAACGTATAAAACGCGTGACGCACGCCAAACAGTCTGCTGCGCTCGTGGTAGTTCTCCGATAGCTCAGCACCCAGTGAGAGATGTGGGACGAAGAACATGGTCAGAGCAGAGTAGAAGCCGATGATCGCAACAGTCATCCAGATGATGAGGCCAGTCCCGCTGAGACTATCCGGCGGTGCAAATACCATGATGAACATTCCCGCAATGGGGAATGTGCTTGCCAGTATCCAGGTTCGCCTGCGGCCGTAGCGATTGCGGGTCCGGTCGGATAGGTAGCCGACCACGGGATCGGACACCGCATCCCAGATGCGCGAGATGCTGAAGATCACACCCATGATCGCCGGTGCGATCAGCAGCACGTCGGTTGAAAATTTCATGACGTACAGGGCAAGCATCAGATACATGTAGCCCGCACCTAGTCCGGGCGCACCGAAACTGAGTGTGGTTGGCCAGGAAACACGTTCGTGCACGCCGATGCGTCCAGCAGCCGGGGTCCGCTCGTGCTCGGTGAGCCTCGCCTCAGTCACAACAACGGTTTATCCGGTATGGATATTGAGTGCTCGTGCGGATCATGGTTTGCAACGCTAACACCTTCGATTGCCAGCAAACACCTCCAGCCGAGAATCGCTGCTTACGCATTGCGGATTGTCAGACCACCATCCACAGGCAGCGCGA
>JAPUFN010000278.1 GCA_027293665.1 Gammaproteobacteria bacterium
ACTTTTCCTGCAGCAAGGCGACACAGGTTTCGAATTGCGGGCCCACGGAAGGCACCGGATCGCCTCGCTGTTCAGCACTCCATTCGCTGGACACCAGGCAGACGCCAAGTGCCGCACCGCGGTTGTCGATATCGGTCGTGAGATCCCAGTTACGAAGGATTGTCTGGGCGGCGTGGAGTTGTGGATTGTCGGAGTAATCGACTTCCAGAGCTTGTGTGATGTAGACGTAGGAGCGTGAAGCGCGTGAGTAACTTTTATCGTGCTTGATGGCGTAAAACTCTTCGGCAGAGATCGGCCCCAGCCCATCGAGTAGTTCCATCCCACGATACGACCGATTGGTCATTCTGGTCTGATAGCCCGCCGTTGCCGGGAAATTGGCTGGGTCGGGATTGTCGTCTTCAGCGGTGACACGAAACGGCGATTGATTGGCACTCATCACCCAGCCAGAGGCAGGATTGACGACCTGCGGCAACTCGTCGAACGGCACGACGTCCCGCCAGATCAGACTGGAATCATCGCCCGGCAGGTACTGGCTCCAGTCATAGCCGGGAGCACGCTGTGGGGTGAGTGAGTTATGAACAAACATGATATTGCCGCTCGCATCGGCCGCGACGAAATTGAAGCTTGCGAAGCTCTGCATGCGCATTGCCTCACGCCACTCGTCGAGATCCTTTGCCTGGTTCATCCTGTACCATTGTTCTACCTGGCGCAGTTCACCCATTCCGGCATAGCGGAATGCATAGGTCCCATGATCGGTGCGCAGCACCGGTCCGTGTTCTGAATAGAGCGTGTCTTCGTTCACCGTCCAGGGCAGAAATCCCCACAGCTTGACGGCGATTTCCGCCGTGCCGCGTTCGAGCGGCCGCCATTCACCATCGAGCAGATAGAGATCAGGATCAGCCGGATGAATTTCGAGCACATAGACATCGAAGAGATCGGGACGGTTGACAGTCGCTGCCCAGGCAACCGTTTCGGTGAAACCGAGATTGATGCTCACACTGCCGGGAAACAATCCGCCCATGACGTTCAAACCCGTCGCGCTTTTGATATGGGCTTCGTACCAGGAGACCGGACCGGTGGTGGGCTGGTGGGAATTAATCGCGATCCGGGTCGCACCATCGGTGCTGTAGGCCGGCGCAACCGCGAAAGCATTCGAGCCGATCGGCACGCCGCCTAGCGCAACGGAATTCGCCCGGGATATTTCGCGCGCACGCTCTGGCCCGGTCAACTCCTGGACGGAGCCCTGGAATCCATAGAACAGCAGGTGCCGCAGCATGTTGCCGGCAACGATGTCATAGGCTGTGACGGGGAGTAGGCCGGCATTGATCTGGTCGGGGTGTTTTGCCGCGTAGTAGTTCAAGCCGTCGACGAATCCATCGATGTAGTCGCGGACATCCGCCGAGAGATCTGTTTCGTAACGCTCTTCGAGCGTTGGCCAGATCTTCAGCAGCTTGATCAGATAGTCGGTTGCCGCTGCGTCCGGACCCTGAATGCTCGCAAGTGTCCCACGATAAAACGGCAGGGCCGCTTCGATCGTTGGCCAGTTGTCTTCGGCCTGGGCGTAGGCAAAGCCGAAAGCGGCGTCGCGGTCGGTGGCGCCATAAACGTGTGGCACCCCCCAGATGTCGCGATGAATCGTTACATCGTATCGTTCGCCAAGGGGCAGGTAGTCAGATTGATTGAATTCACTGCAGGCGCTGTTGAGAAATACTAATAAGGCCACCGTCGCTGAAACGCGTAACATACCGCCCCCCTGAATCGGTTCCAAACTCCGATGTTACGGTGAATTCCTGGATTAAGAAATGTCCGACGAAAGACGCGGCTTCTTTTTTGCCTTCGTAGCCTATGGCACCTGGGGCGTGGCGCCTGTTTATTTCAAGCTGGTCGAATTTGCCAGCCCTTTAGAAATCGTTACCCATCGGGTGGTCTGGTCGGTGCTCATTCTGGCCATCCTGCTCGTTGTGCGGCGCCAGATGTATGCACTGCGTCATCTTGGTTGGTCGAAAGTCGGCTGGCTTGCAGTCAGCGGAACACTGGTTTGTGTGAACTGGCTGGTGTTTGTCTGGGCGCTGTTGAACGAGCGAATGCTGGAAACCAGTCTTGGCTACTACATCAATCCACTGGTCAACATTGTGTTGGGAGGATTGTTTCTGGCGGAACGCCTGCGACGAGCTCAGATGATTGCGGTTTTCATCGCAACGTGCGGGGTCTTAAACGAGATTGTTGCGGTGGGGGTTGTGCCATGGGCCGGATTGACGCTTGCTGTGACGTTCGGCTTCTATGGCCTGGTGCGTAAGAAGCTCGCGGTGGATTCGGCGGTTGGGCTGGGCGTGGAGACCACGCTGTTGCTGCCGCTTGCGATCGGCTATCTGGCCTACATCAGTTTTACGGGAGAAGGCTCGCTGGCGGCGGGAAGCACTGAAGAGATAGGCCTTCTTGCTCTGGGTGGTGTGGTGACAGTCATACCACTGGTGTGCTTTGCGGCAGCCGCGCTGCGATTGCCGCTGACCGTTCTGGGCTTTATTCAATACCTGGCACCGTCACTGACGTTTCTACTGGCGGTATTTGTCTACGATGAGCCGTTTCGTTTAAGCCAGACGATCACGTTCGGTTGCATCTGGTTCGCACTCCTTATGTTCTCTCTCGAGGGCTTGTATCATCAAAGCCGATTGTCGAAGAACATCGCGGGGAAGGTGACATGATCGTTCTTTATACTATGGAACGCAGCTATGCATATGGCACGTTGCGTTCGACGAATGGTTCGAAAACCAAGGTTGTGCTGGAGGAAAAGGCGCTGGCCTACCAGGTGGAATGCGTGCGACCAGGCGACGTCTGGAAAAAAGTACCCGAAGTGCTGGCAAAACATCCGTTGGGTAAGGTCCCCTACATCGATGACGGGGATCTCACGCTCTACGATTCAACGGTCATCAATGAATATCTCAATGATGCTTACCCCGAACCCTCCCTGTTACCCGCAGATACGGTCAGCTGTGCCCGGGCACGCGCGTTGGAAAACTATGGGGATGAAGGCGTGTTGATGAAGTATCTGCCCATGATCTGG
>JAPUFN010000279.1 GCA_027293665.1 Gammaproteobacteria bacterium
GGTAAGCGAGACCAGCACACCGCTCGCTCGGCGGCCGACCTCGGCTTCCGTCTTCTTGCCGTAGCCGGCTGCTGCATAGGTGAGGATGCCGGTTCCCGAGGTGATGGAAAGAAACACGGGGCGATAGCCCATCAAGCCGCGGGTGGGTATGCGAAACCGCAAGCGCACACGACCCCGGCCATCTGGAATCATGTCTTCAAGTTCGCCACGCCTTTCACCCAGGGTTTCCATGACCTTGCCCCGATGCGCTTCTTCGATATCCGCCGTTACCAGTTCATAAGGCTCCAGCACGACGCCGTCCTGCACCTTCGTGATCACCTGCGGCCTGGAGACGGCCAGCTCGTAGCCCTCTCGGCGCATCGTTTCAATCAGCACGGAAAGATGTAATTCACCACGTCCGGAAACCTCGAACCGATCCGGATCAGCCGTCTCGCGCACATTCAAGGCAACGTTGTGGGAAGCTTCACGCAGCAGGCGTTCCTTCAACTGGCGGCTCGTGAGGTAGTCGCCTTCGCGCCCGGCAAACGGCGAAGTGTTTACACAGAAGAGCATCGTGAGCGTCGGTTCGTCCACGCTCAGCGGCGGTAGCGCCTCGACTTTCTCTGGTGCGCAGATGGTCTCGGAGATGCTGATGTTGTCCACTCCAGTCACGCAGACAATATCCCCTGCAGCGGCGCTTTCACGCTCGATCTTCTCGAGTCCGCGATAGCCGAGCACAGACAGTACCCGGGCCTTGCGCGACTTGCCTTCGCGGTCGACGACAATCACCGGAGTATTCCGCTCAACGGTACCGCGGGAAATCCGCCCCACCCCCATCACGCCTACATAACTCGAGTAGGCCAGAGCGCTGATCTGCAGTTGCAGCGGACCCGTCTCATCGACGTTCGGCGGCGGCACCCGGTCTATGATCAGATCGAGCAACGGCGTCATGTCTGCACTCAGGGCGTCGGGTTCGAGTCCAGCCTGGCCCAACAGCGCCGAGGTGTAGGCACAGGGAAAGTCGAGCTGCGCCTCACTCGCTCCGAGATTATCGAAGAGATCGAATACTTCGTCGATTACTCGATGTGGCTCCGCTCCGTCGCGGTCCACTTTGTTGACCACGACTATGGGGTTCAGCCCCGCCGCGAAGGCTTTCTGGGTGACAAACCGGGTCTGTGGCATGGGCCCTTCAACCGCGTCCACGAGTAGCAGAACCGAATCGACCATCGACAGAATGCGTTCAACCTCGCCGCCAAAATCGGCGTGACCGGGGGTATCCACGACATTGATCCGATAATCGCGGTATTCAATCGCCGTGTTTTTGGACAATATAGTGATGCCGCGCTCTCTTTCGAGCTCACTGCTGTCCATTACCCGATCGATTTTGGCATCCGCAAGCCCGAGCGCGCCCGTCTGCTGCAACAGACGGTCAACCAGGGTGGTCTTGCCGTGATCGACGTGGGCAATGATTGCGACATTGCGAAGCTTACTTTGGGACACTAGACTGCGCGGCCGGGGAAAAAGGTGCGCAAGTATGCCCAAACAGCACAAAGCTGTCGCGTTGATTTCAGGTGGACTCGATTCCATGTTGGCCGCTAAGGTCATTCTGGATCAGGGCATCGCCGTGGAAGGCGTTAATTTTTATACCGGCTTCTGCGTCGAGGGCCACACCCACGCAATTCGCGAAAAACACAGGGCCCAGCCCAAGCGCAACAACGCGCTGTGGGTGGCCGAGCAGCTCGGCATCAAGCTGCACATCATCGACGTCATCGATGAATACAAAGACGTCCTGCTCAATCCCAAGCACGGTTACGGCGCCAATCTCAATCCCTGCCTGGATTGCAAGGTATTCATGGTCGGCAAGGCCGTTGAGCTGTGCGCCAGTAACACGACCGGGCTGCTGGACGAGCACGACTTCGATTTCATCATCACCGGTGAAGTCATCGGTCAGCGGCCAAAAAGCCAGCGCCGTGAAACGATGCCGCTCATCGCGCGAGAATCCGGCGCCGATGATCGGCTGTTGCGGCCGTTATGCGCAAAGCACCTGCCGGAAACCCTGCCGGAACGCGAGGGCTGGGTTGATCGCAGCAAACTCTTCGACTTCCACGGCCGCAATCGCAAGCCGCAGATCGAGCTGGCACAAAACCTCGGTTTCAGCGACTGGTCGCAGCCAGCCGGGGGTTGCTGCTTTCTCACGGATGCGAAGTATTCCGCCAAACTGAGCGATCTGTGGCGGGCACAGGGCAGCCGCGACTACGAGCTTGACGACATCATGCTGCTGAAGGTCGGCCGACATCTGCGCCCCGTCGCTGACTGGAAGCTGATCATTGGCCGTGAACACGGCGAAAACCAGTACCTGGAAGGCTACCGGAAGCAATTCGTCACTCTGCGACCGCTAAGCCACAAAGGGCCGCTGTGCCTGGTTGACGGCAAAGCATCAGCAGCCGATCTGCACCTGGCCGCACGCATCCTTGCACGGTATTCGCAGGGCCGGGACGCAACCGAGGTTACCGTGAGCATCAGCCAGCCCGACGGCGCCTGCGAGCAGCTGACGGTTGTGCCCTTGCGGCCAGAGGAAATTTCGCCGGATTGGCATGTCGGTGCTTGAAAGGATAGATACTCGGGGGTTACTGTGCCCGCTTCCGGTGATCAGAACGCAGGACGCGATAAAGCGACTGGCACCGGGCACCGTGCTGGAAGTACTCGCAACCGATGCCGGGACACTGCAGGACATTCCTGCCTGGTGCCGGGTGCACGGACATGAATTGCTGAAAATTGAAGAAAGAGCAGAAGAAGGACTGGAAGAATACGAAGAGACGGGGGAGAACGCCTGGGGAAGGCAGATAATCCGCATCACGATTCGAGTTTGCGCCTGATGGTGTTTTTCGCACTGTTGTAGCGCATTTTCATCCCTGGCGACTAACAACGCACCAAATCAGTGCAATAGTGAGCGCGCGCTGCTCGGGTTTCCCGCCAATTCTGCTCGCTGCTGCATGGCACAGTAATTGCCAAATAATTGCCATCAGTTGCTTGCCAATAGTTGCCGGAGTGGCGGCGATTGTGGTGGCCGCCGGGTCGGGACGTAAAAACAACCTTTATTCAGGAGCAGGAACAAGAGATGTCTGATAACACACTCAATCTAATCAAAGACAACGACGTCAGGTGGGTCGATCTCCGATTTACGGATCCTAGGGGCAAGGAGCAGCACACCACCATTCCGGCCAACCGGGTTGATGCCGATACGATTGTCGAAGGCGTCATGTTCGATGGCTCCTCCATCGCCGGTTGGAAACCGATCGACGAGTCCGA
>JAPUFN010000028.1 GCA_027293665.1 Gammaproteobacteria bacterium
CGCTGTGGTCGGCTACATATACGCAGCCGGTGAAGAAATTCCGGACATCCTGCCAAGCGTTGCCGAGGCGATTGCCACGGCCCCCGGTGTGGATTCGCCAGCAGCTCCCAGCCCTGCTGTCACGGCCCCTCCTGTCACAGCCGGCGGCGCCGCAGCACCAGGTCCGCCGAGCGGCAGCGGCGTGCCCGCCGGCACCGGTGCCGGGCGCAGTTCACCCAACGCGCGTCGACTGGCTCGAGAACTCAACATCGACCTTGCAGGCGTGAATGGCACAGGACCGGGTGGCCGGATCACCCGGGAAGACGTGGCCGCTGTCGTTGAAGCTGCTGCGGCAGCCGGTCCCGCAGATACAGCAGCAGAGGATCTCCCCGCCGCTCAGGTGGTGCCGCTACGCGGCATGCGTAAGACCATCGCCACTCGTACGCATGAAAGCCTGACGACCATGGCACAGCTCACCATGGACATGGATGTGGTCATGGATGACGCAATCGCGTTACGCAGCGAATTGATCGAACAATGGCGGGCGCAGGACATCCACCCGACCTACACGGATCTGGTCGTGAGTGCCGCGGCAAAGGCACTACGCCAGCACCCGTTCATGAACGCGCAACTGATAGATAGCAATATTCATTTGCTCGAAGACATTCATGTCGGCATCGCGGTTGCACTCGAGGAAGGCCTGATCGTGCCGGTCGTCAAAGGGGCGGATCAACTGAGCCTGCAAGCCCTGGTGGTCGAGTCCGCACGGCTGGCGCAGGCAGCCCGGGAATCTTCGCTTTCAATCGATGAACTGCAAGGTGGCACGTTCACTGTTTCTGCGCTGGGTATGTTCGGTGTCGATAGTTTTACCCCGATCATAAACGCCCCGCAGGCCGGGATTCTGGGCGTGAACCGGATTCGCGACGAGGTTGCATGGGATGGCGCCGTACCCGTGAAGCGGCAGGTTATGCGACTGTCACTCACCTGGGATCACCGGGTGCTGGATGGTGCACCGGCGGCCCACTACCTGGCCGAGGTCCGCAATCTGCTGGAAGACCCCCATAAACTACTGGTTTAATCACTGGCAACGACTTCTTCAGGCAGGACTGGCTGATGGGTATCAACGTAGAACCTCTTTCCCCGGTAATTGGCGCGCAGATCAGCGGCGCTAATCTCTCGCAGCTTGGCGAGGCCGATTTCGCCGCGATCGAACAGGCTCTGGTTGATCACCAGGTAATTTTCTTCCGCGACCAACCCGAGCTTGCGCCCGAAACTCAGATTGCTTTCGCTGAGCGTTTCGGTCCGCTGCATACACATCCCGCGGCGCCACACCTGGAGGATCATCCAGCGGTGTTCGTCATTCATGCCCACAAAGACTCGAAAGTTGCCAATGGCAACGGCTGGCACACCGACGTTTCGTGTGATGAAGAACCGCCGCTGGGCACGCTCCTGCAGTTGCACACGCTGCCCGGCAGCGGCGGCGATACGCTGTTTGCCAGCATGTTTGCCGCATTTGAGACACTCTCACCGAAGTTGCAGGAATTTCTGGCGACCTTGACCGCCACCCACGAATCCGAACACGTCTACCGCGGCCGCTACGCCGACCGCGGCGTTGACGACAACGACAAAGTCTATCCAAGCGCGGTTCATCCCGTTGTCCGCACACACCCACGTTCATCGCGCCAGGCGCTCTACGTCAATCCCGGATTCACCACTCGCATCAACGAACTGTCTCATGATGAAAGTCGAGCGTTGCTGGATTTTCTTTTTCGCCACCAGCAGCGCAACGAGTTTCAGGTGCGCTTTCGCTGGAGCAGCAACGCCATCGCACTGTGGGACAACCGCTGCACACAGCATTTCGCACTGTGGGACTATTGGCCCGAAGAGCGCAAAGGTCACAGGGTTACCATAAAAGGTGAACGGCCCGGCTACGATCCGACTGCCAGGCCCTCGGCGAAATCAAGCACTTGCGAGAATCTGCATCTCAGCAGACAACTGTGACCGGTAAATACGGGAAAATCTAACTATGGGTCTTTATCAGAAATACGTGCTGCCAAAGCTCATCGATACCCTCTGCAACCAGGAATCCCTGACCGAACTGCGCGCGAAATATATTCCCAACGCGCATGGGGACGTGCTGGAGATCGGCATCGGCAGCGGCTTGAATCTCGAGCACTACAGTGATCGGGTCACTTCCGTCACCGGCCTTGATCCCGCCAGAGAACTCACCGACATGGCGCTGAAACGTGCCGAACGCGCAAAGCCACCCGTTGAAATCCTGCAGGCCTCGAGTGAAGAGATTCCCGCAGATGATGACCGGTTCGATTCACTGGTGTGTACCTGGACGCTCTGCTCGATTCCCGACGTCTACAGTGCGCTGCGCGAAATGTATCGCGTTCTCAAACCAGGCGGTGCTCTCTACTTCATCGAGCACGGCCTCGCCCCGGACATTGGAGTGCAACGCTGGCAACGTCGGATAGAGCCGCTATGGAAAGTCGTGGGCGGTGGCTGCCATCTCACCCGCCCCTCGCCGGAATTGATTGCCGACGCCGGATTTTCGCTGCCGGAAGTCACCAGCGGCTATGAGCCAGGCCCACGTTGGGCAACCTACATGACCCATGGGCGGGCACTGAAGTTACCCAGTTGATTCACGTCAGGACACTCACACCATGAACAGACTTGCCGACAAACGCGTGGTCATCACACAGGCCGATGACTACATGGGGCCTGCAACCGCAGCGCTTTTCGCCGAAGAAGGTGCGCATGTGATCTGCGACACCCGAAACCTGACTGAAGCAGGTGCCTGCGAAACGCTGATTGAAGAAGCCGGTCATGTCGACATCCTCATCGCCAACCTCGCCTCGCAAAGTTTCACCGGTACGCTTGTCACGCAATTGAACGACGAGGACTGGGCAAAGACGTTCGACCGCATGGTGCATCCATTGCACCGCCTGACCCGGGCTGTATTGCCGCAAATGCAGGAACGTAAGCGCGGTAAGATCATCGTCTATGGGAGCGCCACGGCGTTGAAGGGTCTCAAGACCGTTGCCGCCTACAGTGCCGCC
>JAPUFN010000280.1 GCA_027293665.1 Gammaproteobacteria bacterium
TCGGCGAATCCGTGTACTAACTGCGCTGCCTTGGCGTTCTGCATCACCTCACCGTTCAACCGGGTGGTGATCTCGAGTTCGTCAAGGTCACCGATCTCATCGACGGTCATCATCCACGGCCCGAACCCACCCGTGCTGGCAAAGTTTTTACCTGGGGTGAATTGTGAGGTATGGCGCTGATAACCCCGCACACTGCCATCGTTGTAGATGCCAAATCCGGCAACATGTTGCAACGCTTCGGCCTCGCTGATTCTCCGGCCCGGCTTGCCGATGATCATCGCTATTTCCCCTTCGTAGTCGAGGGTCTGCGACTCCGTGGGACGTACCATCTGCTGGTCGTGACCCATCTGCGCATTTGCGAAACGTACAAAAATCGTCGGGTATCCTTCTCCTCCCCGGCCGGTTTCCTCCTGATGGGATTTGTAGTTGAGCCCAACACAGAGAATCTTTTCGGGGTTCGTGATGGTGGGCAGATAACTGACGTCTGCAAGAGCAAGATCCGCCGAATCTCCCAACTCTGCCGCCAGAGACGCCAGCGCATCCGCGCCAATTGCCGCCTTGAGATCCGCATGTTCGCTTCGAGCACCAGCGTCCACCACGCCGATTCCATCACCCGTTACAAACCCAAAACTGTCCCGTCCCTCATACTTAAACGATAACCAACGCAAATTCTTTCCCCTTCGCCTCTATCGTGTTAGTCGAACATGATGACGTTGCGGGCTATTTCTCCGGTTTCCAGCGCGAGCAAAGCCTCGTTGACGTCACTGAGTTTGATGTGCCCCGAAACCATGTCGTCCAAGTGCAGCTTGCCTTGCAGATACAGCTCCACAAAACGCGGCATGTCTACCCGGAAGCGGTTTGATCCCATGAACGAACCCTGGATCTTTTTCTCCATCAGGAAGTCCGGACCGTGCAGAGAGACCATGTCCCCGGGCGGGATCATGCCGATAATTGTGGCGGTGCCACCATTGCGCAACATCTGGAATGACTGCTCAGCGGTCACTTTCAAGCCAATCGCCTCAAACGAGTAGTGAACGCCGCCGCCACTGAGCTCTTTGACTTCGGCAACGGGATCGTCTTTGGCGTTCACGACGTCCGTGGCGCCAAACTTGCGCGCGAGTTCGAGCTTCGAAGGCACCCGATCCACCGCAATGATCCGCGCGGCCCCTGCAATGGCCGCCCCATTGATACACGAAAGCCCAACGCCACCACACCCGATTACTGCAACCGTCGAGCCTGGTTCGACTTTTGCCGTGTGGATGACCGCACCAACTCCCGTGGTAACCCCACAGCCGATGAGCGCCGCCCTGTCCATCGGCATGTCTTCGCGAATCTTGGCAACTCCGTGTTCGTGCACCAGCATGTATTCGGCGAATGAGCCGAGGTTGGCGAACTGCGCTACGAAATTTCCACCCTGGCTGATGCGTGGCTCATCATCCCGTCCGCGTCGGGTTTCGGGCTCCTGGCACAATGACATATGGCCAGTCAGGCAATATTCACAGTGCCCGCAGAACACAGAAAGACAGGTGATCACATGATCGCCCGGTTGTACGTAATGGACGTCGCTGCCAACCGCTTCGACGACACCCGAGCTTTCGTGGCCGAGCACCATGGGTGTATGACCGGGGTACGTACCGTTGAAGAAATGCAGGTCGCTGTGGCAGACACCGGCAGCCGAGGTCCGTATCAGAACCTCACGAGGTCCCGGTTTGGAGATATCTATCTATTCGATCTCCATGGGTGTGTTTACTTCGCGGAATACCGCTGCTTTCATAACGTCCCCCCTCTTATTACCTGAGTACCTAGTTCGTTTTCTGACAGGGCAGTTTGCCCCACGCGCTCATAGCCGCGCAAGCTGACCGGTAAGCAGCGCATCCGCCACATCGAGCGCCGCAAGCAGCCCTCGCTCATCAGCGACACCTTGACCCGCAATATCGAACGCCGTGCCATGATCCACTGAGGTACGCAGGAAAGGAATTCCAAGGGTAGCGGTCGTACTCTCGTGAAAGTTATGCACCTTGATCGCGATGTGCCCTTGATCGTGATACATCGCGAGCACCACGTCGAACTCACCATCGATCGCGCGATTGAATACCGAATCTGCCGGGACCGGACCGGTTACCTTAAGACCTTCACGTTGTGCATCGGCAACGGCCGGGGCAATCTCATCAATTTCCTCACGGCCGATGAGACCACCATCGCCCGCATGGGGATTAAGCGCCGCAACAGCAATATGTGCTTGCGGTAAGCCCCAGGTTGCAAGCGTAACGCTGGTTAATCGCAGCTTATCGAGCAGGTTCTCCCGGGTGACATAACGGGCTGCCTCGATGAGCGATTTATGTGTCGACAGGTGAACGACGCGTAAACCCGGCGTCATCAGCATGGTGGCCGTCCAGGAAGCGCCCGTTAACCGGCCGAGAATCTCCTGGTGACCGATATCAATCACACCTCCCGCACGCAGTGCTTCTTTGTTGATCGGGCAGGTCACCATCCCGGCTACGTCGCCATCGAGACACAAACGGCCAGCAGTTTCCACCGCCCGGACCGCCAGCCGGCCACAATCGGCGTCAACTTCGCCAAATCGAAAGTTGGGTATCGTGATACCGAGATCCATGACCGCGACAGGCTGGGTCTGCTGATTGGGGTGCTCGACGAGTTGCAAATCGGCTAATGCCACCCCGGCCACTTCTGCACCCTGCTGTAATGCCCAGAGCGCACCCACCAGCAACAGGGGTCTTTCCGAACTCCGACGCGCGAGCGCTTTTGCCAGCACCTCGCCACCGATTCCGGCCGGGTCTCCCATTGTGACGGCTAATGACTGTATATTCATACAGTATGCAATATCTTTCCGATCTGATTCCGAGCTTTCAATTGTACGCCGTATGCGTGACCTGCCGGCGCATGGAACGCCTGGTGCTGCCGGATTTGCTCACACGCTGTGGTCCACATACCGAAATCGCCGATATCCGGCGACGGGTACGCTGTCGGGTCTGCCGTATTAGGACCCGCAACATTCGTATCGTGTATGTTGGTCCGTCTTGCCGCGCATCCACTTTTCATTATCGAAAATGAACCAGCAACAGTGGTCAGAGCACTTACTCAATCATCTAACAGTTCAACGGATTCGAGTTCCAGGCCAAACCCCTCTACGCCGACGTAGTCCACTTCGCGTCCGGCGATCAAGCGTATTTTGGTGAGTCCAAGATCCTTCAATATCTGCGCCCCAACACCGACTTCCAACCATTGAGCGCGGCGTTCATCCTCTTTGGTCTGGTCGACCAGGTTGCCTAATGGCA
>JAPUFN010000281.1 GCA_027293665.1 Gammaproteobacteria bacterium
CGGGCCGAATAGAAGAAGAACGCAGGTTGTGCTACGTCGGGATCACCCGCGCGATGCAGTGCCTGTACCTTACCTATGCCGAAACGCGACGGCTGCACGGTACTGACTCCTACAATCGGCCGTCCCGCTTCCTGCTCGAGGTACCGAAAGAACTTATCCAGGAGGTGCGCATGGGTGGTGCCGTGCAACGTTCCTACGGCAGTTCGTCCCGGACGCTCGGCCGGGATAACGGTGCGTCGTTGTTCGACGATGAACACGCGGCACTGCGCATGGGCCAGCATGTCCGGCATGCGAAATTCGGTGAGGGGGTGGTGTTGCAGTGTGAGGGCAACGGTGAACGGACCCGGGTCCAGGTCAATTTTGCCGAGTCCGGGTCGAAATGGCTGATGCTGGGCTATGCAAATCTAGAAGCGCTGGATTGATGGACCTGAAGACGACCGAGATGGAAATCGCCGATGGCATCGCGATTCTACGCTTGAACCGGCCACATCGCATGAATGCCTGGACCGGACGCATGCACACGGAATACCGCTGGTGCCTGCAGCAGCTCGATGACGACCCCGCGGTGCGAGTCATTATCGTGACCGGTGCCGGTCGTGGATTCTGTGTCGGCGGCGATGCCGAAGCGCTGGCTGGTCATGTGCGAAAAGGCGGCTACGACAGTGGAACGCCTGAGCAGCTTGCGCAACCCGGCTATGGCGTCGCGGTGCAATTCGAGGCGAGCTTTGCTTATCAGTTTGGTTTGAACAAGCCTGTACTGGCGGCGATGAACGGTCCGGCAGCCGGTGTAGGACTTGCGCTGGCCTGTTTTGCGGATCTGCGATTCGCCGCTGCTGGCGCACGCTTCACGACCGCTCATGGCAAACTCAATCTACCGGCCGAATATGGTCTGAGCTGGCTGCTGCCGCGCATGATCGGCTTGACCAGAGCCAATGAACTCCTGTTGTCGAGCCGTGTGTTTACTGCAGAGGAAGCGCTTGATATGGGGCTCGTCAACGAAGTTCATCCTGCAGACGAGGTGCTGGCTGCGACCCGGGAGTATGCGCGTAATCTGATCTCAACCGTTTCTCCGAACTCGCTGCGACAGACGCGCTGGCAGGTGTACAAGGATCTACATCGGGATGTTGCAAGCGCCGTTGCGGATTCCGAAAGCCTGATCAATGACATGATGCGCGAGGCAGACTACGCTGAAGGGGTGGCGGCGTTTTTGGAGAAACGCTCAGCCCACTGGGGTAATCCGGGTAAGCCGCAGGACGCCTAGTGCTCGCTGAGCAGCGGCCGACCGCGCGCCCAGACCTCTACCGGCCGCATCAGCGCGCTGAGATCGACCAGCGGATCACCATCAACGACGAGCAGGTCCGCGGCAAGCCCCGGCTTGAGGCAACCGGTTTGCGAGCTGATGCCGAGCCCCACTGCCGCTTGCGAGGTGGCGCTGCGCAGCGTGCGCTCTGCGCTGCTTTCGGTGATGGCGGCAAACACTTCGAGGGCGTGCGGCAACTGGTGGTGGTACACGCCCGGTATGCCTGCATCGGTTGACGCCATGAATGGGATATCGATTGCCAGCATCGCTTTGAGGGCATGGCGGATTCTGCTGAGCCTTGCGCCGCCGCCATCGAGTATCCGCTGCCAGCCCGAATTCACCGTGGGTGACACCCACACGCCATTGTCGGCAATGGTGTCGGCGATGGCCGTCTGGTAATCGGCCGCCCAGCCAGCCTCGCCAACCCAGGAACAGTGTTCGATGGAGTTCACGCCCGCTTGGGCGGCAATCGAGATACCAGCGGTGCCGTGGCAGTGGGCCGCAACGGGTCGCCCGGCTGCGCGAGCGGTAGCGACAATCGCGCGCATCATTGCGAGATCGAACTGTGGCTGCAGCGGATTCGAGCCCCGGGTCATTCTGCCACCGGTGGCCATAACCTTGATCCAGTCGGCGCGCTGTTCAACCTGGCGCCGGATGACTGCTGCGGCAGCGTCGGCGTCGGCGGCTTCGCCGTTCCAGAAATGACAATGCCCGCCCGGACAGGTTATCGGCTGACCTGCACACAGGAGTCGTGGCCCTTCGAGTTCGCCGGTGTTGATACGATCGCGCAATGCGATCTCAAGCCATGCGCCGCCGCCAAGGTCACGGGCCGTGGTAATTCCCGCCCGCACCATGCTCGCTGCGCGCTCGGCCATGGCCGCCGTGTCGGGCATATCCGTCGCCGCCGGTGGCTGCCGGTCGTCGGGATTCAGCACCATGTGGACGTGGGCATCGATGAGTCCGGGTATGGCGGTTGCACCGGCATAGCTCCGGCGCTGTTTTGCAGCCGCTCGACCAGCTGGCAGGAGCTCGGTGGAGCTGCCGATCGCAGTGATTGTGCCCTGCTCTATTGCGATGGCATCGGCATCGACGATCGTTGTGCCGTCCCAGATGTTGAGATCCGTCAACACGCTGCGGCTGTTGCCTGGCAGTTCAGTGGTAGAGGTCTGCAGGCTCAGACAGCCTCCAGCAGGGTGGCGAGGACGGGCGCCAGGTGTACTTCGGCAACGATGCCGGCAAACAGTGCAAAGCCGACCCAGACGTTGTTG
>JAPUFN010000282.1 GCA_027293665.1 Gammaproteobacteria bacterium
GGCCGTGATGGCGCGCGATGAATTTGAAATTCACATTGAACTCAGCCGCGACTCTAGTAGCCGCGACTCTCGTAGCCGCGGCGCTGGCGAGGCCGTGATCTGGACTTCAGATCTGTCCTACGAGTACGTGCGCATCAACGCCGAGTACCGCACCTGAGGAAACTTTGAAAGGAGCCTTTGGACCCTCGCGACAGCAGAGCAGGCGCGTACAGAGGCTTTCAGTCTTCGAGTTCCTGCAAAAGCAGGTCGTCATTCACGGGGTCTCCCGGAATCTTATGCTCGGCGGCCGCCCAGGCGCCAAGATCAATCAGCTTGCAGCGTTCGCTGCAGAATGGCCGTAACTCGTTGCTGGCTGTCCATTTCACCGCTGTGCCGCAGGTCGGGCAGGTCACGATGCGTGGCGTCGCTGGCGTCATTGCTCGGCCTGCCTGGCGTTCGGCTTAGCCGCCAGATCGAGGTAGATCTTGTGCAGGCGTGCGACCTCGGCATCGAGGTGAGCCAGATCGCTGTCGTTGCAGATGACATCGTCTGCCGCGGTGAGCCGATCGTCGCGCGTCCCTTGTGCTGCCATGATGGCGCGCACCTGTTCCTCACTGTTGGAATCGCGATCCATCGTCCGGCTGATCTGCAGTTTCTCGGGCACATCCACTACGAGGACCCTGTCACAGATCCGGGTCTGACCGGTTTCCACCAGCAGTGGGTGCGCCAGAATTGCATAGGCGGATTGGGCCGTCGCCAGCTCCGTGCGAATGTATTCGTTGATCAGGGGGTGCAGGAGCGCTTCGAGCCAGCGCCGCTGGGTCTCGTCGGCGAACACCAACTTACGCAATTCAGCACGATCCAGCGCGCCCTGCTGGGTCAGTAAGTGAGCGCCGAAGTGCTCGGCGATTGCGGCGAGTGCCGGTTGTCCGGGCTCAACGACTACCCTTGAGGCAACATCCGCGTCGACCACTTTCACCGCCAATGCGCCAAAGCGATCAGCGACGGCCGATTTGCCACTGCCGATACCTCCGGTGAGGCCCAGTACCCATCGACTCATCTGTATGACTTCTCTGTAGAGACTTCGCGTTTACAGCGTAAACAATGCGATTACGGTATCACGGCCCAGCATGGAAACCCATCCGGCGACTGCCAGAAAGGGCCCGAACGCGATGGGTTGCGCAGATGAGCGTTTGCCGGCAAGCATCGTGATGAGAGCGTAGAGCAAGCCGACCAGGGAGGCGATCAGAATGGCCGACGGCAGTATCTGCCAGCCGAGCCAGGCACCGATGGCGCCGAAGAGCTTGAAGTCACCATAACCCATACCCTCTTTACCGGTTACGAGTTTGAAGCCCCAGTAGGTGAGCCAGAGGAAGCCGTAACCGGCGATAGCGCCAATGACGGCGGAGCCGAGATCGACGAAACCGCCTGCGTAGTTAATCAACAGGCCCAACCACAGAAGCGGCAACGTCAGTTGATCAGGCAGCAACTGGGTATCGTAGTCGATGAACGTCAGTGCAATCAGCACCCAGGTGAACGTGGCCGCAGCCAGTCCCAGCCCGGTGAAGCCGAATAACCCGATGATCAGGAGTGTCGCAAGACAAGTGAAGAGTTCAATGAACGGATAGCGTATGGAGATTGGCGTGTTGCAATTCGCACAGCGTCCCCGCAACCCCAGCCAGCTGAACAGTGGAATGTTCTGCCAGGCGCGGATCATCTTCCTACAGCCCGGGCAATGCGAGCGCGGGACCATCAGGTTGAACGGTTCGCTGGATTCGGGGTTAGGGGGTTGCTCCAGGAACGCCCGAGCTTCGTTGTCCCACTGGCGGTTCATCATCGCCGGCAGACGGTAGATCACGACATTCAGGAAACTGCCGATCGACAGCGCCGTCCATATGGCCAGAAGGAAACCCAGCCAGCCGTAGGTGAAAAGATGGTCGGCTGCGACGTCGAACAAAGAGAACCCTCGATTCTGTCAGCCGCTGACAACCGAACCCAACTGGAAGATGGGCAGGTACATGGCAATGATCAGGCCGCCGACCAGAACGCCAAGGACGGACATGATCATCGGTTCCATCAGGGAAGTGAGGTTGTCGACAAGATTGTCGACCTGCTCTTCGTAATAGTTGGCGGATTTGTCCAGCATGTCATCCAGCGCGCCGGCTTCCTCGCCGATCGCCACCATTTGAATGATCATGTTGGGAAACACACCGGTGTTCTTCATGGAGAAGTTCAACTGCTGACCGGTTGAAACATCATCACGGACCTGCAGCACGGCATAGGTGTACACGCAATTGCCGGTCGCGCCGGAAACTGAGGTCAGTGCATCGACGAGGGGAACACCGGCCGCAAACGTGGTCGACAGCGTCCGGGCAAATCGTGCGAGAGCGGATTTTTCGATGATGTTGCCCGCCACTGGCATTCGTAACGACAGCCTGTCGATCGCGTCGCGAAAGGCTTTCGACCTTTTGCGGACAAACATGAGTCCGGCCACCGTGGCGCCAATGCCCACCACGATGGCCATCCAGTACGCTTGCATGAATTCAGAAAAACCAATCACCATCAGCGTGAAGGCCGGAAGTTCGGCGCCAAAGCCTGCGAACACGTCCTGGAACTGCGGCACCACTTTGATCAGTAGAATGCCCGATACAACCATAGCCACGACCAGTACCGCAATGGGGTAGGTCATTCTACTGATCAAAGTGG
>JAPUFN010000283.1 GCA_027293665.1 Gammaproteobacteria bacterium
GTTGCTTGTTGTGATCTTTGTTCGAATTGGCGTGACTGCAATCAATCATGATGTTCGGCGTCAGGCCGATGTTGTCCAGCGCCTCTTCGCAGGCGCGGACGCTCTCAGCATCGTAGTTGGGGCCCCGCGTGCCACCGCGAAGCACGATATGAGCATTCGGATTGCCGCGTGTTTTCAGGACTGAGACCTGCCCTGAAGGATTGATACCAAGGAAGCTGTGTGGGCTTGCGACAGATTGCAGGGCGTTGGTGGCCACTTCCAGGCCGCCGTCGGTACCGTTTTTGAAGCCAATGGCGGAACTCAGGCCGGATGCCATTTCCCGGTGAGTCTGCGACTCGGTGGTGCGTGCGCCGATGGCAGACCACGCGATCAGATCCTGTAGATACTGCGGTGTGATCGGATCAAGCGCTTCCGTGCTCAACGGCATGCCCATGCCGGCAATTTCCAGCAGCAGCGTGCGGGCAATTTCGAGGCCCTGCGCGACACAGAAAGTATCGTCGAGGTACGGATCGTTGATGAGTCCCTTCCAGCCTGTTGTGGTTCGCGGCTTTTCGAAGTAGGCACGCATCACTATGAAGAGCGAGTCGCGCAGTTCGCGCGCAAGCTCCGTCAGCTTCAGAGCATATTCTTGCGCAGCCGTGACGTCGTGAATGGAACAAGGGCCAACCACGACGAGTAGTCTTTTGTCTGTCCGCTCGAGGATGTTGTGCACGGTATCCCGAGCTTTCTGCACGTTCTCACGGACCTCTTCGGATACAGGCAGCTTCGCTTTGAGCTGTTCGGGTGTTACCAGCACTTCGTGCGCCTCGATATTGAGATTTTCCAGTTGTGTCATGTTCAACACTCCTAATCAGTTGTCAGGGCGAGGAGCCCTCAGCTGGGGGAAGAGTCTCAGCTGATAGAAAGGCATCAGTCGAAAAAAAACCCCGCAGGCGCTGCCAACGGGGTTTTCTCCGAAGGCAGCTTGCACTGCCTTCGATTGTGAAATCTAAAGGCGGTGCGAGTTCATAAAATAGCGATAACCAGCCCGCCAACGCGCCTGATCGCTGGCGACCACAGTGGTCGTTCGCGCAGTGGCCGTTAGACTGGTGCTGTAGGTTTTAGCTGTCATCATCGCCGTAGGTAATATCTTTGAAACGCAGCGTGCGATGTTACCTTCCGTGTGGAGGAAAGCAAGCGCCTGTGTCCGCGCGTTACTGATCTGTGATGACTTCCAGGCACGGCAGCGCGGTGAAGTAAATGGCCGTCGCTACCGGTTCGTCGAAAAGCTGCTGCGCGAGGACTTGGTATTTTTTCAGCTGACTGCGATATCTGACCACTTCCGCTGCTACGAAGTCATTTTGTGGAACGCCACTCGAGGGGCGGGCTGTCTTGTAGTCGAGGAGCCAGCGCTTGCCATCGTCGTCGAGAAACGTCCGATCAATCACGATATTGACGATGCGGCCCTCGAAGGCGCCGGTGATCGGCAGCTCGGCATATGCCTCGGATCGTGCCGTTAACATGCGCCGCCCGTCCGCGTCGCCGAGGACGAGTCGAATCTGCTCGCGTACTTGTGCAACGAGGGATTCGACTTTGTCGGACGCAATCGGGTATTCGCCTGCCTGCTGCAGCCAGCGCCGCTCATTGCTCTTCAGATAGTGTTCGATATCGACCGGAAAATCTTCACCGGCCAGCCTTTCCAGAATTCGGTGAATCATCAGCCCGAGTGCTACTTCGAAGTGTTGCGCCAGATGATCCTCGCGGGTCGTAATCTGATCTGCTGCCAACAAGTCAACGGGCACATAGCTGGCTGGCGGCTGCCACTCGTAGCCGGAGCGCAACCTGTGAAGCACCTTCGCATTTGCCTGGGTGAAGAGGTCCGATTGTGCTGGTGTGTTTGTTGGCATGGTTGTCAGTGTGGTTGCCGGCGCGTCGCGAACGAAGGGCCACAGCATATGCAGCAGAGAGGTGCTTGCCGGTCTGGTTCCCGGCGTTGCGAAGAGATGCAATCCGGTCCTGGCTCTGGTACAGGCAACATAGAGCAATCGTTCTCGCTCATGCTTCTCTCGCGCTTTTTCTTCCCGTGAGAGCCACTCGTGCATTCCACTGTCATTCCTGGAGCCAATCAGCAAACCCTCGGGTAGTGCGCGCCATAGCAGCAGTCCTGCTTCGTCCGTCTGCGTGATTCGCTCTAAAAATGGCAATATGACATGATCAAATTCGAGACCTTTTGCTTTGTGGATCGTAAGGATTTGCAACTTGCTTTCAGTGACGTCTGAGGCAAACAGGAAGCCGGCTGCCTGTTCGAGTGTCTGCGGATTCAGGGCTTGCGGACCCAGGGTATCGATGAGTTCGAGCAAACGGCTGGCATGCAGGTTGGCGGAAGTTTCTGTCGCTTCATCAACGTACGCGTCGACCGCGCCAACGGTGATCCAGAAAGTTTCAACGACTGTTCTCGGAGGGAATTCGTGCAGCAGGGGCAGCGCCCGGGACAGCGCCGTGGACAACCGTTCGAGTCGCTCCCTGGCGTCCCCAGTCATCTCCTGCAATACCTCGGGGAGTGCATCGAATATATTGCTGCGACCAGCAAAGCGTTCGATGTCGATGAGATCGAGGCCGACCCAGGGTGCTCGCATCACGCAGAACCAGGCGAGTCGATCCGATGGGTCATTCAGTAATCGGATCACGGCAAGCAGATCGCGCACGACGGGCTTGTCGAGCAGTGGGTCGATGTCGTTTGCATGCCAGCGAATTCCTCTGCGGCGCAGTTCGGGCAGCAGCGCACTCAGCTGCGGTCGGCTGCGCACCAGCACAGCTATGCTGGCAGCCGGATCATCACTCATGAGTTGGGCGATACCAGCAGCAACGGCGCAGACCTGGTCCTGCTCGGATGTATACAACCCCACCTGCACCCCACACCGGCCCTCCTGCGGCATGGGCAGCGTCGGTGTCGCGCGGCTGTGAGCGATCCGGCCCATGACCGGATCATCCTGTGCACCCAGCACGGTTTGAAACACGTCGTTACACCAGTTGACGAGCTCGGGATTCGAACGAAAATTACTCGACAAGCGCACCTGTTGGAGTGACAGATCTGCGATGCCACTTTCCCATGCGCGATTGAACAGGCTCACCTCTGCATCGCGAAATCGGTAGATGGATTGCATGGGATCACCGACCGCAAAAAACGAACGGCCGTCTGCCGGGGACCAGCCCTGCAGCAACATCTCGAAAAGGCGAAACTGGGAGACGGATGTGTCCTGGAACTCGTCCACGAGAAGGTGGTTGATCCGATAGTCCAACGCCAGCGCAAGATCGCTTGGGGCTGTGACCTCGCCAAGTGCTGCTTGGGCTGCGAGCAGCAGTTCGGTGAAGTCGGTGACACCCGTCGTCTTGAAAAGCTTGTTGAGCTCCAGCACTGCCAGTGCCAGATTGGTGCAGATCGTAATCAATGCTGAGGTTGTTGGTGCATCGAGCTGCGCCTCCGGCAGGTACCTGAGATTCGCAAAGCGATGGGCAAGATCACGGGCGGTAAAACCTTCGATAAGGGCCTTCAGCCGATTCTTGAGTTCTCGCTGGCCCACCTCGAAGCCCTGATTTTTCGTGATCTGCTTTCTGAATTCATCGTTTTTGGTCGTAAAGATCTCGCCAATGAAGCGATGGCGTTCGACCCGCAAGCTGACATCCTGATCGAGCATTGCTGCTGCGTGGTCGACGAGTTCTGCAAGCTCTGCGCGCTCTGCCTTGGACAGTGCACCTTCAAAGGCTGTGATGACTCCATCGCTCAGAAGTGCCGCGCCTGCCTGCAGGACGTTGTGTACCTTTTCGTGATCTTCCTGGTTGGCTGCGACAACCGAGCTGACCATGCCGATCCACTGGTCGCGTCGCGCAAGCATGCCGGCAATCAATTTACGGGCGCGACTCTGATCGTTACCACACTGGCGCAGAAAGGCAGCAATTTCTCCAGCCAGTGGATCTGGCGTGTAGAGCTTCATCGCGAGCAGATCGGCGGCTTGCTCGTAGAGCTCGTCAGCGGCTTCGGTCAGGTTAAGTTCCGGATCGAAGCCCGATGCCAGAGGCATCTGCCGGGCCAGGGTCATGGCAAAGCTGTCTATCGTCTGAATCTTGAGTCGATTGGGCTGTTCCAGAAGGCACCAGCCCAGTTGCGTATTGCGCTGCAGTGCTCCAAGAGCCTGTTCTTCTGCATCACGCAGCGCGCGAACGACACGCAAGCGCATTTCTCCTGCGGCTTTCCGGGTGAAGGTAATGGCCAGTATTTCCTCTGGTTGGCCGGCACTTGCCAGAAGCTTCAGATAACGTTCGACGAGTAATGTCGTTTTGCCGGAACCAGCTGGCGCCTGGACGATGACCGAGCGTGATATGTCTGTCGCGATTGCACGTTCAGCCTGATCGGGTGCCACGGGCGTCATGCGTCGGTGTCCATCTGCAAAGATGACAATCGGCAGAAATCCTGCAGGTGACAGTTACGACAGACCTGGGCTGACAGCGGCGCCACAGCCGCATGACCACTTTGTATTTCTTTGACAAGCTCGCCGAGTTGTTCACGCCAACGCTCGAGTTGTTTGTGCCAGTCATCATCGAGCATTGCCACCAAGCGTGCCGGAGCAAGGTCTATATCGTGATCGGCCATACCCAGCAGACGCGGTTGCGTTTCATCGAGTTGCGCGTAAAGAACTCCGCGAATGGCGGGGTTCGACAGGGCGTAGATTGGCAATTGCGGCTCGGTCAGGCGCGACTCGGCTAGCCGGTTGCTGACTCGGCCGCTTTTGTAATCCACCACCACAAGTGTCCCGGTGTCGCCGATCTGCTCGACACGATCGATTCGCAACCGCAACCGGATACCCTCTATCTCGATTTCCTGAGCGACTTCGAGGTCGACCACCAGCATGTTGTCCCTGGCAACGTCAAGTTGCAGCCAGGTTTCAAGGAGTCGCGCCAACCGTTCACGTTCCGTCGCGCGAAATGTTTCCGGGTAGCGCCCGTAGTGTCGGTTGAGGGCGCCGGTCACGGCGGGTTCGATATCGGCAGGAGTGATGGTGTCCGGGTTGCGCGGACGCTGGTCGGCGTCGAGGTAGAGCCGGTGCAACGCCTCGTGAATCAGCGTACCCCGGTCGAGCGCATCGGGGAACGCGTGGGGTGCGCGAATCTCTGCCAACCCCAGCCGATGAATTGCCCAACCGCGAAAAGGACATTGCGCCTGGTCTCGCAGAAGTCCTGTGCCGCCGCTCCGATGGCCTAATTCGACAGCGCTGCCAGAGGTTTGCGGGTAGTCTTCAAGCATTCCCGCAGCCGCATCAAAATAGGGATGCGGCCGCTCCGCAGAGAGCTGTGGCAGGCTTGCCACTGTCAGGTCAGCCACCAGTGGACTGGGTTCGCGCAGCACCTCCCCGTCGTGCGTTGCGTGGCTGTAGTAGATCTGCCCCCGGGTTGCGTTTTGCCAGTGTTGCAGTCTCTGGTGGGCGAAATTCAGCTCCAGATCCGGCGTCACTCTGGGCACACCCGCGGCCAGCTGGGCAGACAGCGGGATGAGCGGGTTCGTCTGGAGCGGCCGCGGCCAGGATTGATCGTCGAGCCCACTCACCCACAGATGGCTGAAGTCGAGGCCCGTGGTTTCGAGGTAACCCATGATCTGAATCGGCGCCGCTTGCCGTTCGGCGGCGAAGGTCAGCGTGCCGAGCAGCCGTTGGATCGTCTCCAGGGCCGGCAGCGCATTCTGTCGCTGACTGCCGGACCGGCAGGCCTCCAGATGGCCGCGCAGGTGCTGATAGGCTTGGAATTGATTGCTGCCTGTGCCTTGACCACGCCAACCCGCAGCCAGGAGGACGTTCTCGAAACGCTCGGCCCATTCGCCCACACTTCGGCTGCGGTCGCTCGGCAGATTTGCCAGGAGCGTGCGCAATTGCTCGTTATCGCTGACCTTCACGATATCGGCGAGCGAGCAGGGATCTGACAGGTGGACCGGCCAGCGGGCAATCTCCGGCAGATCGAGGTAGGCAGAGTTGACCACGCGGCGGGCCGCCGAAGTCGTGATCCGGCCGTAACACAGGCTCAGCCAATCGGCCGCGATTTGCCAGATGGGTTGCTCGACCATGGCCAGGCCGCCGCCGATGTCGAACGGCGTCTCACTCAGCCCGTGCGATCCGGGTAGCGGATTGAGCTCAGCGGTGAACTGGCGGACCACGGCGGAATAGCGCTGCGCAAGATCCGGTATCACCACGCCGATTTTCAGCTCATCGATCCGGTCACCGGCGGCGAGGAGCAGTTGTCTGCTCCATTGCGCAGCTGCACTGAGTTCCGCGGCTGTGGTGTCGAAACTCAAACGCTGCGCGATACCGGTTGTGTGATCTGCCGCTGTGAAATGCTGTACGTGCGTGCCAAGACTTTCGAGGTGCGAAAGCCAACGCTGGATCGCACTTGGCGTGTTAGCAAAGGAGTGGCACACAATCGTTGGCTCAGGCGCGGCTGTATGCGCGACGAGGTGGCTGGCGAGCTCGGCCTGGGTGATCGCGTTCATCTCGCGTAACACCTTGCGCAGACGTCTCGCCCAGCTGAGGAACAACCGCCCGTTGTCGGTGGCGGCCAGAGATTGCTCGTCAATGGGAATGTCCCAGCCATGGCACGTTTGCCATGCCTGCCGGGCAAGCGTAGCCAGCGTGTCGCTACCCGCCGGCGCGGTTTGCCGGAACAGCAGGAATTCTGCTTCGTGGCCGAGGAGCTGTGGCAGGCCGGGTTCCCCCAGCCGCATCTGTGCATAGCTGTGTCGCAGATAACCGTCGAGGTTGCGCACATTCGCCGTACGCCATGCGCCGCGGCCCGCTGCCAGTTGCGCAGCGTCGTAAGCGCGAACCAGGTTGCGCCGCAGCCGTTGCGTCGGCGTCAGCACAAGTGCCTGCTCACAGGCAGCGACAAGCTCTGGCGATAATTGAACGAAGGCGTTGGACACCCATGGATTTTAGTGACGTCCAGGCGCTTTCGCCAACTCCAGGGAGCATCAGAGGCTCTGCGGGTCTGGGGCAGAGGCGCGAATTGGATTAAACTGCGCCAGGAGACGACGGATTATGCAACGGAAATGGTAGGGAGATGGAAGAGTCATGTGGTATCTGATTGAGGATTTTTTCGAGCAGAGCCTGGTCATGAAGGCATTTATCGGCTGGGGCTGGCTGTGTGTCATCATCATGCTTTCGAGCCTCGTGCTGGGCTAGCTCCGCGATGTGGCTTGCCTCCCTTAAACCCGACCAACGCCAGGCTCTCATAGGGCTGGCGCATGACGTTGTCGTGTCCGATGGTTTGCTTGATCCAAATGAGGAAGGGATGCTGGATGAATTCAAGCGCGAGATGGAACTCAATTTGGCTACGGAATCGGAGTATCTCGAGCTCGATGGAATCGAGGGTATCTTCGATACTCGCAAATCCCGCTTGATTGCACTGTTGAATCTATTGCGGCTGAGTTACGCCGATGGCGCATTCGAGATCGAAGAGGAGTGCCTACTGAAAGAAATCAGTCGAGCTTTTGACATCACCGACGATGATTTCATGCTGCTTGATAACTGGGTTCGTCGGCTGATCGCGCTCGAAGACGAAGCCCGCGGTCTAGTGGGAGCCTGAGTTCAGCGGCTCTGGTTTACTGCAGTAGAGGCAAGGATCTCGTCGAGCCCGCCGCTCGCAATCATTCCCTCAAGTTCAATGAGTTTCTGTTCGACTGCCTGGCGGTCGAATTGAGCGTTTGACTGAGTGCGAAATCGGATGCCGCAGCGATAGCCGTCTTCGTGACGCAGGCTGTTGTGGACAACACCCACGACGTCATCGAGAGAGGCGTTGCCACATACGAGATGGACAAACACTCTTTTGTCTTTTGGCAGGGGCTCAGCAAGCAGTAGCGCTACGCCATATCGATTGAAATCGACCAGAAGTGCCGGCATATGGGTCAGCTGACCACGGGGGCGTACACTAACCTCGACGTCCACAGTCGAGAACCGCGGCAAACTACGACGATCTGATTCAGTGCTCTGTGGCATCCCCGAAGAATAGGTCAATCGGGAAGCCGGAAATGCGACCGCTGACACACTCTCACCGTGAGGATTCGTAACGTATTTGTGAGTTTATTGCGGACACTGCACGCAGGCTCACAGGGTCCGCAGCAGGGTCACCTTGGCTTCGTTGAGCTGCTGGGCCAGAAACGTCGAACCACCCCGATCTGGGTGCACTTTCATCATCAGTCTTTTATGCGCGCTGATAATTTCAGCACGTGTTGGATGTGTCCCCAGGCCCATTATTTCCCGTGCATGAGCTGCGTCCATCTGTGCTGTGCCAGCGCCGTCGGTGGTGTGGTTTTTCGAACCCTGGTAAGCGTTGAACGCGTTGCGTGCCCACGGCAGGTAGCGCAACAGGCCGAAGGCTCTTTTAAGGAAAGGCACGAGTGCGGCGCCCACTGCGGCAAGCCAGTGGAGTTTACCCATGGCAGCCAGTACGCCGAGTCCTATAACGAGTACTGCAGCCGCCAGAGCGATGATCGTGGATTTCGAGCGTGGTTGCACCGTGGCGCTGCGCGGTTTCGCACTCAACCACAAAAGCCGGGTCAGGACGATGAAGGCAGTGCCCGCCATCAATGCTGCCAGTGCAATCACCATGTGCGTGTCGTTCGCGTATTCATCGTCCCACCTGTTTTCCTCTCTTAAGTTCCGGAAGGGCCGAATGTCGGGTTGAACCTCGCCACAGACCACTTATGATGCCATGGAACGGCAGGGCAGGTGTCCGGATGGATAAAGCCGACATTGAACGTTGGCTCGAAGAACTGAGAATAGAACATCGTGATCTCGATGAAGTCATTCATCACATGGTTACCAGTCAACATCATGATTCGATGCGCATCCAGCGACTCAAGAAACGCAAACTCAAGTTGAAAGACATGATTTCCCGCCTGGAAAGCCAGTTGATCCCGGACCTCGACGCCTGATGCGCACCACCCGCGATGCCTGCTGATACGCCGCCGCTGACCGTCGCCATCAGCTCGCGAGCGCTGTTCGACCTTGACGCCAGCAACGCCGTGTACGAGCAAGAAGGCCTCGAAGCCTACCGGCTTTACCAGATTGCCCACGAAGACCGCGCCCTCGAGCAGGGCGAGGCATTTCACTTCGTTGAAAAGCTTTTGAATATCAATGAGTTACTTGGAAAGCATCGAGTAGAGGTCATATTGCTGTCGCGCAATTCTGCCGATACCGGGCTGCGGATATTCAATTCCATCAAGGCGTACGACCTGCCGATCACGCGCGCTGCGTTCTGCGGCGGCGAAAGCCCGTACCGCTACATTCGGGCGTTCGGTTGCACTCTGTTTCTATCGACGCAAGCCGACGATGTGAGTCATGCACTGGAACATGGCGTCGCCGCCGCCACACTGCTCGGCGGCAGCGCCAGTCCTGGTGCTGGCTCAGGTCGCGATCTCAGACTCGCCTTCGACGGCGACTCGGTACTCTTTTCCGATGAAGCCGAACAGGTCTATCAGGCCAGTGGACTCGACGCGTTTGCCCGCAATGAGACCGTGGCGGCCAACCGGCCGCTCGAGGGTGGCCCCTTCAAAGCCTTTCTGGCTGCATTGCACGCGCTGCAACGCGAATTCAGCGAGGAGGATTGCCCGATCAGGACGGCGCTGGTCACCGCGCGCAGTGCACCGGCACACGAACGGGTCATTCGGACGCTGCGTGCCTGGGACATCCGCCTGGATGAATCGCTCTTTCTCGGCGGGATGGACAAAACCGAATTCTTAAGGGCATTCGGCGCCGATGTTTTCTTCGATGATCAGAGCCAGCACTGCGAACGGGCGAGCCCGCATCTCACCGCAGGCCACGTTCCGCACGGCATCGTCAACGCACCCGCCAGGACCGATGAAGGGGATGCCTAACCCTGCGATTGGGTTATACTAAAATCCGTTTTTATAGCGATTTAGGCGGGGGCGTGAAGCTTCAGCAACTGCGCTACATCTGGGAAGTCGCCCACCACGACCTGAACGTCTCCGCCACGGCGCAGAGTCTGTTTACCTCACAACCCGGTATCAGCAAACAGATACGCCTCCTCGAAGACGAACTCGGCGTTGAAATCTTCGCCCGCAGCGGCAAGCATCTCACTCACGTAACGACCGTCGGCGAATCCATCATCCGTATGGCGGGAGACATTCTGCGCGAAGCGGAGGCCATCAAGCAGGTCGCCCAGGAATTCAGCGACGAAAAGCAGGGGTC